>JAYTUR010000051.1:0-2999 GCA_043744475.1 Saprospiraceae bacterium
GTTCCCGACGGTGTCAAATTCCTGTACCGCCACCTTTTAGAATCGAAGCATATTGAAGATATTCGTCGTTTTCAAGTGGAAAATCTGCATATTTACTCCAAACAAGTGCTAAAAATGATAAAACACGACGAAGAAGGTTGGGAAACAATGGTGCCCGAAAAGGTTGAAAAACAAGTGCGTGAGAAATGCTTGTTTGGCTTCCCTGCGCTGTCTATGACGTTTGAATACTGAGGGGGGTATCCAACCACTTCGCCACTGCCTTCGCCACATTTTGTCCATCCATCGCCGCCGAAATAATGCCACCCGCATAACCTGCCCCTTCGCCCGAAGGGAACAAACCCAATACATCATCGTGCATCAAAGTTGCGGCGTTCCGTGGGATTCGGACGGGGGAACTTGTACGGCTTTCTGTGCCAATGACATTGGCTTCTGAAGTCATATAACCTTTCATCATTGTGCCAAATTGGGTCACGCCGCTTTGGAGACGGTGATATACTGAGGGGGGTAAAAGTTCATGTATAGGCGCACTTATTAAGCCCGGAATGTAGGAAGTAGGTGGCAAACTGCTTGATAGTTTGCGATTAGCGAAGTCCGTCAAGCGTTGGGCCGGGGCTTTTTGAGAGCCATCGCCTGCGGCGAACATTCTTTGTTCCACCGCTTTTTGAAATTCAAGACCAGCAAAAACGCCGTGCTGTTCAAAACCTGTCAAGTCCTCTAACTCAATCGCGACGACTGTTCCTGAATTGGCAAAAGGTGAATCACGACGACTCATACTCATACCATTTACCACAATTTCGCCTGGTGCAGTTGAAGCAGGCACAACTAAACCGCCCGGACACATACAAAAACTGTACACACCCCGTTCTTTGACTTGACACACCAAAGCATAACTCGCGGCGGGCAGCAAGTCACCTCTATCCTTTTTTTTGTATTGTACTTCGTCAATAAAAGATTGTGCGTGTTCAATACGAACGCCCAAAGCAAAGGGTTTTGCTTCAATTTTGATATTATTGCGATGCAAAAGGTAGTAAATATCCCGCGCAGAGTGTCCTGTTGCGAGTATCACGGCTTCGCCGAAATGCTCTTCTTTATCGTTGGTGACAATGCCGTGCATTTTGCCCCCCCTCAGTATAAAGTCCGTTACATAGCTGTCAAAATGCACTTCACCCCCAAAATGCGTAATCGTTTCACGAATGTTCTGAACAACTTGTGGCAATTTATTAGAACCAATATGAGGGTGTGCATCGATTAAAATATCGGTCATTGCCCCATGTTCGACAAGCAGTTTCAATGATTTTTCGATAGACCCCCTTTTATGGCTGCGTGTGTAGAGTTTGCCATCAGAATAAGTACCCGCGCCACCTTCGCCAAAGCAGTAATTGGAATGTGGATTGACAATGCCAAACTGTTGTATATCACGTAAGTCGCGACGACGGGCGCGCACGTCTTTTCCTCTATCAAAAACAATGGGTTTCAGCCCCAATTCTATCAATTCCAAAGCCGCAAAATACCCTGCGGGCCCTGCACCAACGATGAGGACACGGGGTGCATCGGCAACATCTTTAAAGTTTTTTAAAAGGGCAGGTTCAGGAGCCCCCCTCTCCCCCTCAGTATAAACAGCGATACGCAGTTGAAATACAGCATCACGCCCACGCGCGTCAATGGAACGCCGTAGTATCTTTAAGTCACTGATAGTTAAAGGATTAATGCCCAATTTTTGGGCAGCGGCAAGACGGATAATATCCTTGTCTTGCGCTTCGGTAGGTGATAAGCGTAGTTCGATTTCTGTCATTTTGACCAATAGTTATTTGGTGAAAAGTAAAGCATTTTGTAGAAAGTATTCAACCGATGACTTTAAGCTATCGGTTGAATACCCCCTCAGTATTTAGCGTCTTGTCACATCGTTGACAATCGCAATTTTGTCTAATTCACGACTGATAGCAATACGTTTGATATTTGTTAAACCGTATTTTGACAAGTCCACCAATTCTTTCCAACGTTTTTCAACATCAGAAGGATTGTAGCCATAAAGTTTTGCACCATAACCCATGATGAAAGTACCGTCGGGCATAAGGTCAAAATCCTCACTACCGGGCAAGGTTTCAATGAGAATATTGCTGCTATAAGTAATCGGGTCAAGCGACTTGATATACCATGTTTGTGCTGTTGCTTTTTGAACAAAAGCCAATTTACCATCGCTCATACGAGACAAAGAACGACCGATACCACTTGTCAATTGAATCGAAGATTGGTCTTTGGTATTGGCAATTTTGAGATAGTTCTCTTTGCCATTGACGATAAAGAGTGCAACTTTTTCATTTGTCAACCAACAATGATAACCAATCCCTTGATGTAGTGACAACAAGTCGCGTCCACCATTAGAACGGTCGTAAGGATAAGACCACAAGCGTTGCGCACCACCGCGTGAAGGCACATCTACACGCACGCAGGAAAAAGAACGCGGGTCAGGCGTAACCGTAGGCGAATACTCTGATTCTGCCGTAGCCGTCACGCGCGTGACGGTGTTGTAGAGCAAAGAGAGTGACAAGATGTCCGTCTGATTGGTGTCATACGGTGTCTGTACGGAAATATACAGCTCATTGTTGTTCACCCATTGTGGTTGATTGTTGTAGCCACGAGGGTTGAAAACGGTCAAAAACTTAGCGTTTTTGACATTAATGCCTGCACCGTCACGCTCCATATTGAAGCAATAAACATGCGTAATGGGCAATTGCGCTACTGAGGGGGTCACTTTTAGAGCGAGTAGAAAGAAGACGATGGTCATTTTAGGATAAAGCTTCATAGTGTCGTTGTTTAAAAAATGAATGATGAAAGAGAAGTATGAAATATGAGTGATGATGTATGAGAGATGACAGTTAGAAACTGTTTTAAAACTAAAAACATTCAATTACTCACTGTTTTTTGCTTCGCAAAAAAAGCGTGCAAAGAGAAAATCTATCACAGCGAAGCTGTTTTTTGAATAAAAATCAAAGATTTTT
>JAYTUR010000052.1:0-2997 GCA_043744475.1 Saprospiraceae bacterium
GTACCCTCATTGCAAAAACGAGGGAAGTATATAAAGGCAAATTGGTCTACGCGGCTAATTGGGACGAGTACAATTTAGTGACATTTTGGCAGGATTTGGACTATATCGGTATTGATGCTTATTTCTCACTTATACCCAAAGCGACCCCCTCAGTATCAGAGCTTGAAAAGGCGTGGACACCACACATTAGCGCTGTTAGAGACTTTCAAAAACAACAAAAAAAGCCTGTTTTATTCACTGAATTTGGCTACATGCCTATTGATAGCTGCACCTATCAATCGTGGGAAATTGAAAAAAGACGCAGAAATATGGCTATCAACGAGCAATCACAAGCGGATGCGATTGAAGCCCTATTTACTGTTTTTTGGAAAGAAGATTGGTGGGCAGGCGGTTTTTTATGGAAATGGTTCCCTGAAGTGAAAGCCACAGAAGGCACTCAAATTAAGGATTATTCACCACAAGGAAAGAAAGCGATTGGTGTATTGCAAAAGTGGTATGTAAAATAAAAAAGACCCCTCTCAGTATCAAGCCGTTAAATGCATATTTTTCACCGTTTCTTCATCATTTTTAAATTCAAACAATACAAAATAGGCTGTAATAAGGGTTGATAAAACAAAGTAAATACTGATGATACTGGTTGCCGAAGGCATCAATTCGCTTGCGCCAAACCAATCACCCGTTGTGTAAATAAGCCCTAAACCAATGGTGTTTTTAGCCGTTTCCCAAGCCAAAGCATAGCGATTTCTATCCATCATCTCTGTATAGCTGTAAATGGAGAGAAAGATAAAACCGCCGTAAACGAATAGATTTTGGGTCTCAATACGTCCAATATTGGCAAAAAAGTAGAAAACAAGGGAAATAACAGCCATAAATTGAATCCAAGTCCAAGTATGCAAAGCAAGTGAGGCTTTGGTTTCGTATTTCTCAAAATGATAAGGGTCTTCAATTTTAGGAACAGGAAAACGGGCTTCCACATCAGCAGGTCGCCAACCTGTGGGCATCAACCATATTCGCAATTTGTCGCGCCAATCGGCTGCTCGCCAAGCGTCTTTAATCAACAGCCAAAGGTGTTGGAAATTGATTTTTATGGGGTTCCACGTTTGTGCAGGTCTTGTTATGCCATAAACGGCGGGTACTTCGGGCAATTCTTCTTGAAAACTACCAAACCATTTATCCCAAAAAATGAATATTTGACCATAGTTTTTGTCCATATATTCGGGATTCAAGGCATGGTGAACGCGATGATGTGAGGGCGTGACGATGATATTTTCTAAGAACCCCATGCGCCCAATGTGTTCTGTATGATACCAAAATTGAGCGAATAAATGAATAGGTGCAACAATCGCAATGACTTGAGCTGGAACGCCTAAAATAGCTGCAGGAATCAAAAAGAAAGTGAATAGATTGATAAATGATGAGATACTTTGACGCAAGGCGCACGCCAGATTAAAATCCTCGCTGCTGTGGTGAATGGCGTGTTTGTTCCAAAAAAAGTTAATTTTATGTGCCCAACGATGTACCCAATAACCTTGAAAATCAAGCACAAAGAAGGCAATAACATATACCACAAGAGTATTTTGAATCGTATAAACAGCGATATGTTTGACCATCCAACTATAAGTGAGGATAGATATACTGATCCCCAACACGTCTTTGACGACATTGGTAATGCCGGAACTAAGACTTGAAATCATGTCCATATTGCGGAGTGTATCTTTGCCGACTAAAATGCCATAACCTTTTTCTAACAAAACGAAAAAGAGAAAAGCGGGCATGGCGTAGAGCAGAATTTTACCATAAAGTTCCATTGTAAATATAAAAGATGAATGATGAACGATGAATTTTTAAAGATTAAAAGGGTTATTTATGGCTGCAATTTAATAAAAAAACGAAAATTCACTACATATTTACCCCATTCCGAAGAAATTCTTTGAATCAGTATCATAATCATTTCATAAAAAACACAAAGCCGAAAGCTACATGGCAACTTTCGGCTTGTTTAGTTTGATTCAGTTATATTGTCCTTCTGAATCTCGGGGGTGATAGCCCCTATTGGTGTTCCAAAGTTGAGGTTTTTTTAGTAGAAAGTCAATGATATATGAAAAAACATAAATGTTAATGTGACCTAACAAGACCTTAAAAATCCATATCCTGTTGGTTTTGTTGTCCGCCACTCCGTTTTCTATTGAAAATAGATGAATCCATTTTACCAAAACGATATTGAAAATTCAAGCGAACATTGCGTATCTCACGGCGACGAAGGGACTCTTGGATAAAAAGAGGCGTATCCAAATACGTTACCCGAATCCTTGAATTAAAAATATCATTGACCGAAAAATTCAACGAAGCATTACGTCCAAAGTCTTTTTTCAAGGCAAAATCCATAAAACCAGCACCTTTTCTGGTGCCTTGTGCTATGATTTCATTCGATTCGTATTCACCAGTAATTTGAGTTGAGAAACCAGATGGCAGTTTCCAGCTTAAAATCGCTTTACTATCTGCCTTCCAACCATTGCGCGTAATCGAATCCGTGCGAATGGTTTGGTTGTTAATATCAGCATTAAGTGTCAACTCAATATTCTTTGTCAAACCCCATTTAAAAGTATTGTCAAACCCAATTCTATCATTGCTTTTTCCATTTATAAAAGAAGATCGAATGAGGTTATTCGCATCTAATTCAGAAAAACTAACGATTGGGTCTGTTTCATGCCGATAATAGACCGAAACGAGCAAATTATTGCTTTTCCAAACATGGTTAAAATTGGTTTCTGCGAGCATAATAAATTCGGGTTTCAAAGCAGGATTGCCCACCGAATAGCTTTGATTGTCGGATTGACGAATGAAAGGCATGATTTCACGGAAACCTGGGCGGTTAATTTTACGGCTCAAATTGAGCTGAATTTCTGACTCAGCACTTATCTTTTTTGATAAATACAAACTTGGGAACAATGCCTTCCAAATATCGCCCGATACTGAGGGGTAGTTGTAACCAAATTT
>JAYTUR010000053.1:0-2973 GCA_043744475.1 Saprospiraceae bacterium
ACAAACTATCGCATCAAAAACAATTTTGGGCAAAATTTCTACTGCTCGCTTCTTTTAGTTTTATTCATTTCAACTTCACACCTCCCCCCTCAGTATCTCAAGTAAAAACAGATTTCAGCGGCATTTGGGGAGGCATGGCTTCGGTTGATTTTGGTGAAGGCTACAAAGAAGAATTTGAATATGAACTGTTGTTAACGCAAGAAGGCAAAAAAATCGTTGGTTATTCGACTACCATCTTGAAAATAGGCAGCAAAAAGTATGTTTCGAAAGCTCTTTTGGAAGGCGAAGTGCGCGGCAGCTCCTTAATTTGTCGAGAAGTGAAAAATGTTTTTGAAGACAAATTACCGAATGGTTGGGTACTTATCTCAAAAATGAATTTAATTCATAAAGACATCCACAATTATCAAACCTTAGAAGGCTTGTACCAATGCCTTGATAAAACGGGCGGAAAACTTGTATTGGAGAAAAAACCGCCACGCGTTTAAGGTTTTTAGCACTTTTTTAAGGATTAAAAAACAAAAGAGCAATTGGTTTGTTAATTTTGTATTCAAACAAATAGTCATTTTCTAATACAAAATCGTATTTATCTTATGCCTTCTTGGTTAATCTATACATTCATTACACTTGCCGCTGTTGTCGGTATGGAATTCATGGCTTGGTTCACGCACAAATTCGTCATGCACGGTTTTTTGTGGCGTTGGCACGAAGACCATCATCTGCCCAAACATTTGAAAAACGGTTTTTTTGAAAAAAATGACCTCTTTTTCCTTGTGTATGCCATACCGAGCATGTTTTGCTATATGTATGGCTCATTTACTGAAACTTGGGAGATATTTTTTGTAGGTGTCGGTATTTCCATTTATGGTCTCATCTATTTTCTGATACATGATGTGTATATCCACCGCCGCTTCGAATGGTTTCCGTTATTGGACAATTTTTACTCGCGTGCCATCCTTCGCGCGCATGGTGCCCACCATGCCAAACAAACCAAACAAGAAACGGAGTCTTTCGGCTTATTGGTCATAAATCCTAAGTTTTTCAGAAAAAGAACAGCGTGGAAAAAGAAAGTTAAGGACGAATATGAGTCCGAGTTATAAAGTGTAAGTTATGAAGTATAAAAAAAGCGATCCCCTCAGTAAAAGTCGCTTTTCTCACACTTCATAACTCATATTTCATAACTTTCATTAGTGCATTCTGTCTCCTCGAACCTCTAAGTTTTGCAAAATAAGTTCCTCATACGCTAAATATTCTTTCCAACGCGCCATGACTTTTTCCTCGTCTTTGCCATATTTTTTGGCTAATTCAATAAACAAACGGTAATGTCCTGCTTCGGCAACCATGAATTTATAATAAAATTTACGCAAACCTAAGTCATTAATATATAACGACAAAAGCCTAAAACGTTCACAACTACGGGCTTCGATAAGGGCACAAATGAGCAATTTTTCAACCAATCGTTCTGTTCTGTCGCCTGATTTGTATTCAAATTTCATCAATTCATTCACATATTCATCCTTGCGTTGCCGTCCAAGCGTCAAACCACGTTTATCCAATTCAGCCAATACAGCGCGGAAATGTCCCCATTCTTCCGTAACAATCGGTGCCAATTCACGCACCACGTCTATGCATTCGGGGTATCCTTGAATGAGCGAAATGCACGCCGTAGCTGCTTTTTGTTCGCAATAGGCATGGTCTGTCAAAATATGCTCAAGGCTGATTTCAGCCAAATTGACCCAACGCGGGTCGGTCGGTAATTGTAATCCAAGCACTTGCTTATGTTCCTCGCTTATGATTTGTGTTTTTTCCATCACTACTTCTTAAAATTGTGTTTTTACTGAAGGGGGATATTTTAGAGATTCTTTGAAAACTTTCCAAAAGTTTAAAACTTTTGGAAAGTTATAATTAATTAAAAATCAACATTTTACTTACTATTATTTTTCAAATAAATGATAAACGCTTTGCGAATATCTAAACGTGCATCTGATGATTCTGTTGGCATATCAATATTAGAGATAGCCGTATTTTGTGTATTAAAGAAATCAAAACCCGTTTCCTTTCCACTCAAAAGGAAATCATTGGTCGCACAATGATAAGTTTTAGCCTCATTTAAAGCTGAACCATTGATAACAAATGTTTTAGAAGCCTCCGAATAGCCGATTTTGTCCCATTGCAAATACCCGCCTTTACCTTTTGAGGCAATACCCGTCGTCAATACTTTATTCAATTCCGAGCCTTTAATGTCAAATTCGACTATTTTACCACCAAAAGGCATGATGCGGACGACATCTGTTTGCGTCAAATTGCCTTTTATCTGGTCATCAATACGTATCGAACCCGAGTTAAAAAAAGAACAATCAACAGTCTTTTTAACTGCATTGGATAATGATTTTGCAATCGTCATACCCAAATTAGTTTGTGTTGAACGATTTGTCGCTTCCCGACCATCAAGCGGTTCAGTCACAGTGGCAATCACTTCGTTGGGATTGAAGCCTTGAGCGGTGAATGAAGCCTGCATGATATTTTCCCATTTTTTCACAACGGCTGCTACTGAGGGGTCTTCTGCAATTTTATCATCAACCCTCACCAATTCAGAACGAACAACTAACTGTTTGGTTTTCAAATCATAAGAACACCGATGCACATAAACGGTCTTAGCATTGGCATCAGCTTTTGTGATGATTGTTTTACCCACAACATGGCGCATATTTATATGTTCATGCCCACCCATAATGAGCGATACAGAGGGGTTCTGTGCCGCAATTTCTTTATCCGTTTCGACCGCAACGTGTGTAATTCCTGCGATAACATCTACATTTTCTTGTTTTGTCAACACATCTTCAATAATATTTTTTGAACGTTCAAACACATCGCTGTAATACACATAATCTTTTTTGTTGGCATCAAGCACAACGCTCCAAATGCCAACCTTTACAGATTCGCCTGAAGCGCCATCGTTGATATTCAAGACTTTAT
>JAYTUR010000054.1:0-11656 GCA_043744475.1 Saprospiraceae bacterium
ACAGTCTCGAATTATATGGGCTTTGGTGGCATGATTCGGGTAGGTTGGTTCGACGATTATTTCCACGACATCATGCAGGTAAAAAGTAAAGTAAATAAGTGGCAGGCTTATATCTTTATGCGCCCGCTAGTACGCATCGTTGCTGACAATGCCCTCCTTCAAGGTGGTGTGTTTACTTATTATAAAAGCCCTTACACCATTCCACGTGACGATATTAACCGCTATTATATGAATTCTGAATTTGGCTACTGCCTTACGTTTCGGAATATGAATATTACATACAGCCAAAATATTCGCACCCCAGAGTTTAAAAATGCTAAAAATATGTTTTGGGGCAAAATGGCTTTTTCATTTGCTTTATAACTCTTCAATAACTAACATGTCCCCCCCTCAGTATATTTAAGTCGCCATTCTAAATAACGAAAAAAAATAACTTCTCACATTGACTTTTATGCAATGTGAGAAGTTATTTTTTTTTAAAAATCTCAAAAACAGGTTCTTATATATAAGTTAATACCGAATATTGACTTTAATTTCTATGTAATACCCGTCACAACATTTTGAAAATCAGCCTATTAACTTTCATTGGCATAACCTTTGTTTATATTCAGACAACAAAAAGGGTTTCGTAAACACAACAGCTTATTTATCCAGCAACACCATCTCCCCACCTGAGCTGCCGTACTATGCGCATTTCTTTGTGTCTCACTTTTACTTCTAACCAAATTTTGAACAATTTTTTTTAATTAAAACTTAGACAACCGACAGCTAAAACTATGAGAAAATCAATTGCTTCTTTCACTCTGTTTGCGATATTTTGCGCAAACCTAACTGCCGCTCCAAGTCCCAGCCGCAGTCAACTTCGTGAGAATTACATCGAGCAATTTCGCACAATTGCCGTAAATGAATCCATTCGCACAGGTATTCCTGCCAGTATCAAGTTAGCACAAGCTCTTTTAGAGTCTGGCAACGGTCAAAGCAGACTGTCTTTAATGTCTAACAACCATTTTGGTATCAAGTGGCGTTCGCCTTTGGACGGTGAATATGTTGAGTTCTTAGATGATGATACAGACAAAAATGGAAAGCCTAAATTGTCTAAATTTATCAAATATGACTCACCTGAAGAGTCATTTAGAAGACATTCAGAGTTTCTATTGCGGAATTCAAACTACCGTCTTTTGTTTACTTACGACCGTTCGGACTATCGTTCTTGGGCTTATGGACTCAAAAAAGCAGGTTATGCAACAAATCCAAGGTATGCAGAATTATTGATTCAGCTTATCGAAAGCAATCACCTTGATCGCTTTGATATTCCAACGCAATTGTCGCTTGAGGAGACCCCTCAGTATCCAGAGCAAACAGACAATCAACTCTTGGCGTTTACACCAGAAGTTGACCCATCAGAAGCCAGCCGCAGGCCTTTCCCTACACAGAAAACTAAAATAATAAAAGAAAATAAAGTAGAAATTAAAGTAGAAAAACCTGTCGCACAACAAAAAGTAATTCCTGTTGAAGACGCAGAAGAGCATGTTTTATTCGAGATTACTTACGCATCTAAAAGTGTTAAAAATATCAGTAGTCCCGTCCCAAAACGGCAGAAGAGATAAAATCTCATGAACATTTTATACAGAAGCGGGGCAATTCTTTGAATTGTACCCGCTTTCTTATTACCTCAAATTGTAAAAGAAAACATCATTTTGAAATCCATACTGAGGGGTTCAATTGGGTACGTTCCAACCATATTTCAAAATGTACTTCAGGTTCATTTGTAACCGTATTGATAGCTGCCCGCCCGATGGTTTGACGAGGAGAAACCGTCTGCCCTTTTTGAATAGAGACGTTCGACAAATTGGAATAGACGGTGTAGTAATTACCATGTTGAATCAAAACAACCGTTCCCAAACCTGCGATACTTGATACAACAGAGACCGTTCCGCCAAATACAGCCTTCACCTCTGCACCTGTTGCCGTACGAATGTCTATACCGTTATTCACTGCCGTCACTTTATCTAAGACCTTTTGTTTACCAAAATCGCGGACGATTGTACCTAAGGCAGGTGGTGGCAATTTGCCTTTATTTGACCTAAAATCGCTTGACAATGTTAAATTTTCATTCGATTCTGTCAACACTTCTAATTTTGAACTTCGAGTAGGCTCACTCCTCGATGCACTCGTTTTTTCTTCTTTGGGGCGGTCTTTTTTCAACCTTTCTGCTTCTGTAAGTGCCTTACGGCGACGCTCTTCGGCAAGGCGACGACGTGATTCCAATTCAATAGAAATCAAATTTTCTATTGCTGCATTGAGTTTACTAGACTGCTTTTGAGCCGATTTTAACTCTCCTGACAAACGACTTTCCTCACTTTTTAGACCTTTGACGAGGACATCTTTTTGTTTTTTTTCGGTACTTATGATACCTTTTTGTTTCTCATTAACGCCCAACAAACCCTCTTTTTCCTGTTTTTGTTGAATCAAAAATTCGTTTTTAGCTTCTAAGGCTTGTTGCGTCTCCATGATAAGCCTTGCTTGACGCTTTCTAAACTTATCATATTGTCGGAAATATTGCCATTTTTTATACGATTCTTCAAAATTTGAAGCAGAAAGCATATAGATAAACCCGTTATTGGGCAGCTTCATTTTGTAGGCACGCCGCAACATCGCCCCATATTCCACACGTAACCGTTCGCGGTCTTCATAGAGCGAAATAATGACCCCCTCTGTACGGTCAATGATTTTATCTGTTTCAGAAACTTGTTCGTGCAGGTTGTTGATGAGCGCTTCGCGGGTTTCGATTTGGTCTTGTAGCAGTTCCAATTGAATAAGGGCAGCCGATTTTTCTTTTTTTGTTTTGCCCAATGCCTCGGTTTTTGCATCAATTTGTTGCAATAGTTGTTGCCGTCTTTGTTCCAATTCTTCCCGTTTGTTTTGAGCATTTAGGGGTTGGCTTGAACAAAAAAGCAACAACAAAACAGGAAAGTTTAAGAAACCGCAACAGCTTTTTAAACTTCTATTAATCCACTCGTTCATAGTGGTTTGGAATCTCAAATTTGATATTTTTTGGCACATTGATTTCAAGACTTTCAGCATCTACTTCGAGTACTACAGATACTTTACCTGTTTGACTACTCTCAATATCTATCGTGCGAAGGTAAGAGAAATTCTGTTCTGCCCCATTAGAAACGCGCACTTTACCATAGTTTTTGTAGCATATTTTCAGTACTCGGCTCGTTCCTGGCTCTTCAAACAGCATTTCTTTTACGGCAAAATTGGTTGCATCAAGTTTGTAAGTCACTTTCCATCGCTGATCCTTACCCCTCAGTATGACATCGCCATCAACCGATTTTTCAAGTGTCAATTTGTCTTTTTCCGTTAAAAAAACAGGATTTCCTAACAAAATATCTTGTAAAATAGCAAAATCAAGCGGCACACCAAAAGTCTTTTCTATGTAAGATAAGTTCTTTGCAACATAATTGCTTTGCAAATAATTGACAACAAAAACAGAGTCGCGCGTCACTTGTATCCGCGCAACCGTAAAGCCCAATTTTCTAACATTCATCCAAATAACTGAATCACGCCGCCAACGCACTGTTGAAGAAACAGCAATATTCATCGGTTGCCCTTTGTAATCCACACCCGCATCACCATTCATACGTTCAAAATTAAGGTTATTGCCTTGCATTTTCAATAAAACCGATGAAATCGTAAAGGTTGAATTATCAACGCTAGGTGTCGTCGTCGTCGTGGACGTTTTTTTTGCCGTATGGCAAGCAAAGAGCGTTACGGTTAAACCAATAAATAAAAAATAGATAGACTTCATTTTGAATTGTAAAATTTGAATGAACGATTAGGAAACTTTATACATTCGAGTGTTGATTAGTTATAAATACGATTTTTAAAAT
This sequence comes from Saprospiraceae bacterium, assembly GCA_043744475.1. Classification (GTDB taxonomy): domain Bacteria; phylum Bacteroidota; class Bacteroidia; order Chitinophagales; family Saprospiraceae; genus JAAFJT01. The sequence goes on from JAYTUR010000054.1 coordinate 3,897, forward strand.
GTTGATTTTCAGTGTTTTAAAAGAATTAAATTGTAACTAATCAACACTCGAATGTAAAAAGTTTCCTAATCCTAAGTGTAACTCATTGATTACCAACATTTACAAAATTTTGAAAATGTCGTAAATGTGTGTTGTACCATAAAGAACATAATTCTGAAATGTCTTTAAGGCAACTCAATAAACGCTTTTTCTAATATTTTTTTGTCTAAAACAGATGACTTTGCGCCTTGCGTCTTTGCTTTTTCCCAATAGGTGACAGCTTTGTTTTTGTCACCTGATTTATACAAATAATCGCCAAAAGCCTCCAACACTGAGGGGTCTGATTCTGCTGTCAGTTTCATAGCAGTATCTGCCAATTGTTTTGCTTTTTCGCCTAAACCATCACGTCCCACAAGGGCGTTGGCATAACGTATCATAGCAATAGGCGATTGGTTATTGAGTTTTAATGCATCTTCAAAAGATTTATCAGATTGGGCATAACGCTTTGATTTAGCATAAGTTACACCTAATAAGACAAGTGCATCTAATTTCAAAGGTGGCTTTTTAGCCGACATCAATATCGCTTGTTCGAGAGACGCAACAGCGGCATCATAACGCGCTTTTTTTTCATTCGCTATACCGTTGAAATAGAAAGCAATCGCTTGATTGGGGAAAAAATCAGCGGCTGATTCGCTCGTTTTCAGAAGGTCGTCGTAGAGACCCAATTCGTCCTCTGTGTACATTTTTTGTTCCCAAACAGCGAATATGGATTTATTGAGTTCTAAGCATTTTTTATATTTCGTTAAGGCTTCATTAGGTCGCCCATTGTAGTACAACATATCGCCTAAAAGAGAATAAGCCTTCGCCTCAGCTGGGTGCGCTTTCTCTAATATCTCTGCCAATTGCAAACCAGCAGAAGCCAACGCTTTGTCCTTACCTTCGGCAATTTTTACGGCATAAGGCAAAATGGTTTTGATTTTTTCATCAATTTGAATCTCTGTTTTTTGAAAAATATCTTTCAAAGAGTTCAAATAATTGACTTCTGCATTACCCGAAGCATTATTTACTGCGGGGGCCTGTTTTGTCGCCAAAGCCATACGTGCCTTCGAATCATTAGGGTCATGTTTTAATATCTGTTGATAGAAAGCATTAGCAGTCGCTTTATCACCCAATTTTAGATAATATTCAGCTGCTTGATGTTGATAACCAATGACTTGTGGATAAGCTTCGGCGAGTTTTTTCAACTCCAAAGCCGCTTTTTTAGGGTCGTTCATCACCTCATAAGTCAAGCGTTTCTTATCTGTAATGTCTTCATCAATGCCTGTCTTTTTTTCTAATTCCTCTAAAACTTTAATCGCTTTTGCGGGTTCGCTGATGCGCACGTAGGCATGAGCCAACCGAAAATACATTTCTTCGGACAAGCCTGTTTCGAAACCATTCTTTTCAATCAAACCGCGATAGACATCAACGGCATCTTTGTCTTTACCAATTTTTTCTAAACTTTCAGCCAATTGGATTTGATACCACTTATTTTTAGGGTCTAACGCAGCCGCTTTTTTAGCATAATCAATGGATTTTTGATTCTCACCCATATTGCCATAAAGGCGACTCAACTGAAAGGCACAACCATCACATTTGGGGCTTTTATCAAAAACCTCCAAAAATAGCTTTGATGCACTATCTAATTTGCCAATTTGTTGCTGTACGACGGCTGCCATGTATTTGTCTTGCAACTGCACTTCATCTTCTGAAATGCGGATAGCCTGTGCTTGGTTCGTAATTTGAGCCGATAGAGAATTCAAAAGCATAAAAAGGAGTAGGACTAAAAATAAAACACTTTGCAAGCCTTGTTTCAGCCTACAAAGTGTTTTTAACTCGTTATAGTTGACAGTAAGATTCATGTTGTATTTTCTTAAAAACTATTGGAAAAGTATGAAATATGAATGATGAAGTATGAAATATACAATTTTCATACTTCATCATTCATATTTCAATTATGATGCAAATTTAGAATAATCGCTGATGCTTAATTCCGATTTGCGACCAATATACTCAACGTAATTGCCTACCATACTGTTGCTGAGAATGGAGTCAATAATTGTAGTTTCTTCCCCAATGACTGTATTATCAACCACACTGCCTGAAATTGTCGTGTTACGCCCTATCGAAACATAAGGTCCTACAACAGAATCCTTGATATTGACACCGTCGGCAATGAAACACGGTTGGATGATTACAGAGTTGCGCGTTTTGGCAGAAGCCGCCACCATAGACTCTGCTTTTTTGATTTCGAGCATACGTTTGTTGGCATGAACAACTGCTTCTTTGTTGCCGCAGTCTATCCATTCATCTATTGTCGCTGTACGGAACTTAGTATCGTTGTTTTTCATATTCTCTAAAACGCTCGTCAACTGATATTCCCCCCTCAGTTTGATGTCGTTTTTTATCAGATATTCAATCTCTTCACGCAGCTTTTCGCCTTGATTGAAGTAATAAATGCCAACGATAGCGAGGTTGGAAACGAAGTTTTGTGGTTTTTCGACGAAATCTGTTATGATATTATTTTGGTCTAATTTAACAACACCAAAAGCAGACGGGTCTTCCACTTTTTGAGTCCAAACAATGCCATCTTCCTTAGGATTAAAGTGAAAATTAGCTCTAAACAAAGTATCTGCAAATGCCACAATGATATTCCCCGCTAAACTGGGTCCAGCGCAACCTATCGCATGAGCAATGCCTAAAGGCATATCTTGCTTGTAAATAGTGCCTTTTGCGCCAATAGAATTCGCCACTGCAATGAGTTGACGCTCAACGTCGTCGCCAAATTCACCTGTTATAAAAGCCACTTCTTCAATTTTACCGTTGAAGGATTGCGCTAAGTCTTCTACCAATCGCTGAACAATCGGCTTACCTGCCACAGCAATTAATGGTTTCGGAACGGTCAATGTATGTGGACGCAGGCGTGACCCTCTACCTGCCATTGGAATGATGATTTTCATAATTTAGTAATAACTTTCTCTTCTTTTATTGAAAATATAGGTTTAATAGTGGCTGTGTTTACTTTTTTTATTGCCTTCCAGTACTGCCAAAACCACCTGCCCCGCGTTGTGTTTCGTTCAAAACGCTCACTTCTTCCCACATCACACGTTCATGTTTGGCAATGACCATTTGTGCTATACGTTCTGCTGGCTCAATTGTTTGCGTTTCGTTCGATAAATTAACCAAAACCACCTTGATTTCACCCCGATAATCGGCATCTATTGTACCTGGGCTGTTGAGGCAAGTTAAGCCCCGTTTAGCGGCTAAACCACTGCGTGGGCGTATTTGAGCTTCGAATCCTAATGGTAATTCAATAAATATGCCTGTTGGAATGAGATAACGTTCGAGAGAACCTAAGGTAACGGGTGCGTCTATATTGGCGCGTAAGTCCATACCAGCTGACCCTTCAGTCTCATAATTGGGTAAGGCGTTTTTAGAACGGTTGATGATGTTAATGGTCATACAATAATTTTAAATGAGCTAATAATACTTGTCTTACAGATTTTTTTAATTGGAGGGCAGCGAAAGTAAAGACTTTAAACCATTCTCCCACTATCCTAAAATCAATTTTTGATTAATTTTTTGTTGAATTAAAGCAAAATGAACAAAATGAAAATTTTATACCTTTTCATCATTTTAATGCGTAACAATGCCCTCCCTCAGTATTCTCTGATATTTCACGTTCAGAATTACGAAATATTTAAGATTTCGCAATTCTTGTATGAGCCTTTAACACCCTAATTCTTTTCCCTATCTTTGCCAACTTTCAAACAGAATCTTTTGATTCTCTAATCAAATCAATCAAAAATAAAAAAATGAACTCAGCTATCAGACAATTAGAACCTACTGCCTTGTGGAATCATTTTGCAGATTTAAATGCCGTGCCACGTCCTTCAAAAAAAGAAGAACGGGTCATTCAATTTATCAAATCGTTTGGCGAAGCCTTAAATCTGCATACAAGTGTTGATGCCATTGGCAATGTCATTATAAAAAAACCCGCCACAAGCGGTCTGGAACATAAAGAAACCGTGGTATTGCAAAGCCATTTGGACATGGTGCATCAAAAAAATGGCGATACAAATTTTGACTTCGAAACACAAGGTATCGAAATGTACGTGGACGGCGATTGGGTGAGAGCAAAAGGCACAACTTTGGGCGCAGACAATGGCATTGGTGTCGCTTCGATTATGGCATTATTATCCTCAAAAGACATTCCGCATCCTGCTTTGGAGGCTTTATTTACCATTGATGAAGAGACCGGCATGACAGGTGCTTTGGCTTTTGAAGGCGGCTTGCTCGATGGTAATATTATGTTGAATTTAGATACCGAAGAAGACAACGAGTTGACAATAGGTTGTGCAGGTGGCATAGACGTAACAGCAACGGGAACATACCCCTCAGTAAAACCGACCCATAAAGCCGCTTTTCGCCTCAAAATCAAAGGTTTAACAGGTGGTCATTCTGGTATGGACATCCACAAAGGACGGGGCAATGCCAATAAATTGATGAATCGCTGCTTGTTTGCGCTTGTTCAAGATGCCAACATTGAAGTCGCTGCCATTGAAGGCGGCAGTTTACGCAACGCTATTCCGCGCGAATCCGTAGCGGATATTGTCGTTTCTGAAAACAATATTGCCCAAATAAAACAAGTCATTGACCAATTTCAAAGCGTTTTACAAGCAGAATACGCCACCACTGACCCGAATGTCAATATTTCAATCGAGTCCATTTCAACTCCGACACAGGTCATTTCGACTGACTTTCTTTATAAACTGTTGCGTACCATATATACGTGTCAAAACGGCATTTATCGCATGAGTCCCGACATTGCAGGCTTAGTGCAAACCTCTAATAATATCGCTCGGATTGTCGTCAAAGACGGTCAGTATCAGATTCTATGCCTGACCCGCAGCTCGGTTGATTCTGAAAAAACGGATTTACAAATGTCCCTCACATCAGCATTTGACTTATTGGGTGCAGAGGTAACGTATGGTGGTGCTTATCCGGGTTGGACACCCAAACCCTCATTGCCCATTGTCAAATTGATGAGCGATTTATATGTTGAACGGTATAACGAAAAGCCTTTGGTGAGTGCTTGTCATGCGGGTTTAGAATGTGGTATTTTGGGCACACATTATCCTGATATGCAAATGATTTCTTTTGGACCAAATATTCATGGCGCACATTCGCCCGATGAATGTGTGCAAATCAGTTCTGTGCAGAAGTTTTGGGGCTTTTTGTTGGAGACTTTAGTGCGAATTCCTAACAAATAAGTGGCTTAAATTTAAGGTGTGGCGTTCAGAATAGGGAAACCTTAAAGATTGCCCTATTCTTTATACCCCCTCAGTATAACATCCCTCAAATTACCTAAAACCTGTCATTTTGACTTCTTTTCTTTATTTTTCTTAGGAAAAACAGCCGTTGCAGATATTTCAACATGACCATTACGGGGCAACGCAGCGACTTGAATACAAATGCGCGTAGGAAAACGCGCACTAAAAAACGTCCGATAAACAGCGTTCAGACTATCGTAATTGTTTATGTCTTTGAGATAAATAATAACACTAACAACATCGTCGAAAGTCAAACCATTCTCCGTCAAAACATCTTTAATGTTTTGCATGGACTGATTGACTTCTGTTTCAAAAGTTTCATCCATTAATTTACCATCTTTTGTACCCAAATGTCCTGAAATGAACAAAAATCCATTTGCTTCAATGGATTTTGAATAAGGTACTGAGGGGGTAGTGGATTGACTTAAAAGTAAGGTTGGCAGAGCCATGAAAAGCACAATTTTTAAAAAAATCATTTTCATTATTTTCTATTTTTATGCGTGAAATATAATGTAAAAATATGTTAAAAGAATTTTTAAAGTTTCACAAACGTCGTATAACTCATTGATTATCAACATTTACGAAATTTTAAAAATTTCGTAAATGTATGTTGTATTGCAATGTAATTAATTCCGTAAAAAAATAAGCGTTGAACAATCAAAAACTGTTCAACGCTTATTTTTTAGGCGATTTTCAAGTGAAATTTACTTCAACCCCAATTTCTTTTTCACCATTACAGTCACATCATCGCTTTCAGCAGCAAACAACGTACTACCTATACTTGTGTCAAAGATAGCTTGATAACCACCTTCTTTACCGATAGCATCCAAAGCCTCATCCAATTTAGCGAGAATGGGTTGAAGCAATTGACGGCGCAAGTTTGCAATGCGTTGGTCAATTTCCTGTGAATAGTTCTTAAGAGTTACTTGCTTCTGCTTCAAGTCCTCTTGCCGTTTTTGAATTTGGATTTGAGACAGTGTACCCGCATTGTATGCTTCGATAAAAGCCTTGTATTCCGTTTCAAAAACCTTACCCGCAGAATCCCCTTTGGCAATCAATTCATTGCGATAAATGACCAAACCACTATCGGCTTTTGCTGCATCAGGCATCAAAGCGAGGATGTTTCCAGAGTTTAAATGCCCAATTTTTTGAGCCGATACGGCTTGTGTAGCCATAATTAATACCGTTAATACGAGAACGATTTTACTGATTTTCATTGTCAAAATTTAAATATTTGCTAATTCATTACAAAATATAGACGTAAAACGCGGCAAAAGTAGCGTTTTATTTGATAATTGGTCATGGTAATTGATAGATGTTGAATGATTTTCACAACACATCCCACCCCCTCAGTATATTGACAGAGACGCAGCGTCTTGTAATTGGTGACAAGGCTGACAAAAGTTTTACAATGTAGCGATAAAATGCTCATTCATAGAACATGGGTTATAAGCCAATCGCCTACAACCCATGTTACAAAATCAAAATATAAAAACTTGCTTACCGCTTTCTTTTTTTATTCTTCCGATTATTGTTATCCGCTTCAGTAAGCATACAAACAAAGCCTTTTTCGGTCATTTTCCAAATTTCAGTATTGCTATTCCAACAAGCACCGTCATCATCTTCTTCTTCATCTCTTTCTATCCAATTAATCAAACCTCTTGCATTTCTGTCATACCTAATCACTTTACCATCAGGCACTTTTAGGGTCAAATTAATGCTTTGTCCCCGATATTTACTGCCTTTGGGTATCCTAAATGACTCAGGAACTGTCAATACATTGCCTAATACTGAGGGGGTGTATTGGATGCTTTTTGACAACTGTTGCGCTTCGTCAGGTGAACCACCATGCGACCTATAGTTGGTTATTAATTCAAACTTGCCATTATTACTTCGTTCAACACGCATACCCACATCAAAATTGATAAGGAATTCGTCTGATACATAGAGGTCGCCAAAGTTGATGCCGCCATTTAATTTGTTCAAACCGACGGTAATATCGAGGGTATCAATATTAGTAATATTGATTTCTTGTGTATTGTCATAGTTGTACGTAAAATTTTTAGCGACCGAGCCACCAATAGAAATAAGCGCAAAAAAGTTAATCGCCAAAAACGTCCACAAACCACCCACGATGCCGTAACCCGCCTCCCGCTTATATACAAGGCGACGAATCGCTAAAATCAATAGCGCAGAAATAGATGCCATTATCGCAAAGGCATTAAAGCCCGCCCAATTGATTTTCCAACCTTCATCCGTGATATAACCCAATAACGGAGATCCTAAACTCGTGGCAATCGTTAAGCCAAACCACGAAATCAGCATAAATATGACTAAAACAATGGCTACAATGATGCCGAAAACCCGACCCACGCCGCCCAATCCAGCGAAAATAGCTTTCAAAACATT
>JAYTUR010000055.1:0-2966 GCA_043744475.1 Saprospiraceae bacterium
GCTTGTTATTTTCCCTTTGCTTTCCGTGGGTTTGGCGGTGTTATACACCCGTTATTTGGTGTCGCAATATAAAATTACGTCTACGATTCTCATCAGAAAGGATGACAAACAAAAAAGCAGCCGGTCAACGGGTAATATTGATGCCTCGATGTTGTTCAGTGGCAACGCATCGAATGTGGCAGATGAAATCGAAATATTGAAGTCTCGGACATTGATGACGCAGGTGTTGAAAGAGTTGAATGTCAATCCCATCATCACGGTCAAAGGCAGATTAAAAAGTGCAGAGTATTATAAAGCGGGTCCACTTGTCGTGGATTCTTTTTTTCTCAATTTACCAAAAGAAGAAAAAGACTTATCTTTTGACATAAATGTACTCGACGATGCCAACTTCGACATCATAAAAAGAACAGCCAAATCAAAAGGTCAGTTTGGCGTGCCCTTCAATGTTGATAAATCTTTTTTTATTTTAAAAAAGGTAGGCGACTTTACGTTTAACAATTATTCCATAGATTTTCAAGATGCTGAAACGCTTAGTGAGGATTATTTAAAGAGATTGAGTATAACACCCGTCAAAGCAGCAGGCGGTGGCGTATCGAATGCGATTAGTTTGGCTTTTGAAGATGCGATTCCTGAACGCGGTACAGATATATTAACCAAATTAGTAGATGTTTACAATCAATTTGGTATCGAAGACAAAAACAGTGGTGATAAAGGCGCACTTAGCTTTATTGACGGACGGATTCAATTATTGACGAATGAAGTCAACTCTGCGGAAAAAGATATTGAAAATTACAAACGAGCGCAAGGCATCACAGCGGATGCGACAACAGACCTAAATTATCTTTTTACCAAATTAGGGACATCCGATGCCAAAGTGGTGGATTTAGAAATCAAAAAATCGGTTTTTAAATCTTTGCTCGAATCTTTGCAAAACCAAGAGACTCGAGGGGAGTACAGCGCGATGCCGATGAATCTGGTGGAAAATAATGGGGCGGTGACGCAGCAAATTGGAGAATACAACAAACTGATTTTTGAACGCGAACGCCTACTCAAATTTGCAAAAAAGGAAAATGCCAATGTGGTTGTTTTGGAAAGCCAAATCGTGCAAACGAGAAAGAACATACAACAAAATATTGATGCCAACCTCCGAAACATCCAACAAGAAATCAATCTGTCTTTAGATAAGTTTAAATCTGAAAATTCATCTGTTACTCGTCAATTGCGTGAAACGCCTAAGAAGCAACGCGAACTGATTGAAATTACTCGCGTTAAAAGCATCAAGGAAAGCATTTATTTGTTTTTGTTGCAAAAAAGAGAAGAGACATCATTGTCATTGGCGACAACGGTTGCCAATGCACGGATATTAGATTCCGCTATCAGCACGGCAAACCCCATCAAACCCAATAAAAAGCAGATTGTGTTGGTGTCTTTGTTGGTCGGCATCATCATTCCGATTGCCATCATTTACATCCTTATTTTGCTCAACGATACCATCGAAAACGAAGACGATGTACGCGCACAAACCAATACGCCCTTTTTGGGTTATGTGACGGAAGGACGAGATAAAGATGCCAACAAACAAATCGTTGTCGAAAAAGGCAGTCGGACTTCTACGGCTGAAACTTTTAGATTGCTGCGTTCCAATCTGCAATTTATGTTGGCAACATCTGAGAATAAAACAGTTTTGACAACGTCTTCGATGAGTGGTGAAGGCAAAAGTTTTGTCACTTTGAATCTCGGGGTGAGTATGGCACTCTCCAATAAAAAAACCATCATTTTAGGTTTTGACTTGCGGAAACCCAAATTGACGCAATATTTGCAAAACACCAACGATAAAACAGACGTAGAGGGATTGACCAATTATTTGGTCGGCGATGTGGCTGTTGAAAAAATTGTGCATCAATCCGCTGTTAATCCGCTGTTGTACTACATATCAAGTGGGCCTGTACCCCCCAATCCGGCCGAATTGATTATGCAGGAACGGACGGATAAACTATTCGAATATCTCAGAACCGAGTTTGATTTTATCATCATTGACACACCGCCCGTCGGTATGGTCGTTGACGGTGTTTTATTGGCGAAATATGCTGCCACAACTTTGTTTGTCACGCGTTTTGGCGTCACCAAAAAAGGACAATTGCGCCTCATTGACAATATGCACAAAGAAGGAAAATTGCCGAACCCGAGTATTGTCCTTAATGCCGTTAAATCGGGTAGGGGCTATGGTTACGGCTATGGTTACGGCTATGGCTACGGTTATGGTTATTCTTACGGAGACGATAAACCAAAGAAATCTTTATTGGAACGACTATTTGGTATTTTTTCTAAAAAGAAATAGTAGGTAGGGGACAGGAAACAGTCGTTAGGCGACAGCTTTATACTAAGTGAGAAGTGAAAAACTAAAAGTGAACGCGGCAGATGACTAACTCTGACTTTCAAGTCGGAGGTCAAATGTTAAGCTCATTTTCGGCTTTAGCCACTCACGTTAAAAGATGAATGGCTAAAGCCGTGATAAATTTTGACAGCACACCTCCGACTTGAAAGTCGGAGTTAGTCATTTTTAAGATTCGTGCGGAACATCTGTTATAAACTGTATTATTTCGTTTAAGTCAATTAATCGGCGGTTACAATGCCTGTCCCGATTCCTTCGGGAATGTTAGATGTTGTTAGAACTTTAATTTTAAGCGAAAATAGTGTTTTAAAGTTCCCCGAACGTAGCAGTAAACCAATGAACTCCTGAGATTATTTCAGCAAACATTTTTTTTCAATTTCGACGCAACAGGCGTAACCAATACCAGCATAAAGGATTTGAATTGGTCAAAATTAGACAATTATTTTAGCCAATACGATGTTGATTTTTCAAATGAATCGGATAAGGAACGTTTACTAATGAATACGGATTTGATGACTCCGGAAGGGCTTGTTACGGTAGCTGGTTTATTAGTATTCGGTATAAATCCTCAAAA
>JAYTUR010000056.1:0-2962 GCA_043744475.1 Saprospiraceae bacterium
GCGATTGAAAAATTAACTTCGGTCTGATAGATTCTTTTTCTTGTACGCTTTTTTTGCGAAGCAAAAAACAATGCGAAAGCTGTTTAGTGCATAACATCAGTTAATTATATTTTGGCTCACTCAAAACACCGACAAACAAAAACGACGATAAGGTACTAAACCTCATCGTCGCAAAAAGATTCGTGAATTTCATATAAATGACGAACAAAATACCGCATTAAGCCATTGCCATCTCCGGCGCCGCAACCGCTACGGCAACAGGTTGCAACTCCACATTCAGACGGCGCATCGCACCTATTTTAATCTCAGAATTCTCCAAAATGAAAGGCTCGAAGCCTTCCGCTTCGATAAGAATAGTGTAAATACCCGCTGCGATTGGCGACAAGTCGTAACGTCCTTCTTGATTCGTCACTACAGATTTATCGAGCGACACAATCGTCAGTTTGGCACGAACAACCGCCGCTTGCGTACCGATGCTCGATATTTTACCTTTCACACCCGCAGCCGTGGTGCCCTGTGTTTGAGCCAGTAAAGCCGCAAACGAAAATTTTTGGAGCATCTGTTTGTTCCCTCTAAACACCTTTTGTGCATCGGAGATAACACCCATCATCACTGTATAAAGCGTGTTATTCGCGTCAATCTTCGATTCCGTTGTTGTTGAAGAAATCGAATCATCGGAATTCCAAATGCTGTACAAAACATTAAAATCCGCCCGCACTTGCTTAAAACGCTCTAAAAAGTCAAGGGGCATAAAGCCTTTGGTGGTTAATTCTGCTTGATATTCTTCGGTAAACTTTATCGCGCTCGACAACAAACCCTTTACGCTCTGCCAATGATTGTTATTGGCTTTAGCGTAATTGGCTTGCCCCGCCGCTTGTTTCATAATTTTCAACCTTTCGTCACTGTAGGTATCATTGATATACCCGACCAGATACTGATAGTAACCCAGTACTTCCTCTTTTTTGTCCAACAAATCCAACCGTTGCGATTGATTCGGTGCTTTTCGCGCCTTAAAGTCGGGCAAATCTTCCGTTTGCTGCAACAAGTCTCGGTTCGCTTGCACAAACTCAGGCGTGTATTTTGATTTATAAGCCGCCAATGCAGCCAAATTCTGTTCTGTTAAGTCCCACCCATATTCAATGGCGAGATACAGACTGTTCACCGAACAGTTATACGACGTTTTAGCCATAGTTAAAATGAAATTATTGAATGATAAAATAAATTTATAAAAATATTGGAATAGCGTTGCGCAGCATCCATAAACAGCAACCCAAAAGCATCAATGCGTTGGGCTTTATAGCGGTTTTGCAACAAAAAAATCGTTTTTTAGTGTCCTAAATTGAGAGAACAAAACGCCCGATTCGGGTTTAGATACTATTTATGTTGGTTTAGATACGCCTGATGAAGGCATAGAAACCAAATATTGCCGTTTAGATACGCGCAATAGGCTCATAGATGCCTTTTTATAGGCGCATAGAAACACGCGATAGCAACACGGGTAGCCAAAAATTTATGTTTAGCAGGGTCTTACAGGCTCATAGATGCCCATTACAGCGTCATAGATGCCTTTTGATAGCGACACGAGTAACCGAAAATTAACGTTTAGCAAGGTCTAATTGGCTCACAGATGCCACATATAGGGGCGTAGATACCCAAAATTGGCTTTTAGATACAGACAATTTGGCACACTTTACAGGTCATTCACTTTTGAAAAACCCCAATCGTTGGACGTGTTTGCTGATGCAAAGGATAGTAATAAGAAAGAATGCGTTCATGGTTTCTGATGCTTCATTTGCTAACGTATGAGTTGCAATTATTATGCCAAAAAAATTGATGTGTGGATAATTTTTTACTGAGGGGTGAGTCAATCTACAATTAGTATGAAATTAAATCAGAACCTTTTAAAACATTTTTTTTTATCTTGGAGTTGTATCAAAAAATGATTTTGCTATCTTCGCCGGTAAATTAAAAATTTATGGATAAGTTTAAAGTTGTTGATTTATTTTCAGGTTGTGGAGGATTTTCATACGGTTTCGAGACAGCGGGTTATCACGTAGTCTTAGGGGTTGATAATGATAAAATGGCATTAGAGACTTTCGCTAAAAACCATAAAAACTCTAAGGCGCTCAATCTCGACTTACGTAAAGACGAAGCAATTGAAACAATAATTAATTCTATCGGTCATCATAAGATAGATGTAATCATCGCTGGACCGCCATGTCAAGGTTTCTCCTTAACAGGTGCAAGGGAAGAAGCAGATGAAAGAAATAAACTTTTTTATTCTGTTTTTAAACTTGCTAATAGAATTAAACCTAAAGCCGTCATTATTGAAAATGTACCTGGATTGGCAACATTATACGGGGGAAAAGCCAAAAATGCAATTTTAGATGAATTTAAAAAGTTAGGATTTACTTCAAATTTTAAGGTTTTATATGCTCCTGAGTATGAAGTGCCACAAATTAGAAAGCGTATTTTTTTCGTCGGATTATCCGCAGAACTTGGAACATTTGATTTCCCTGAACCCATTTTGAAAGAAGGCGATTTTAATACTTGTAAAGATGCCATAGATGATTTACCAACTTTAGAGTTTCATTTAGGAGAAGAAATTTCTTCTTATGATAAAGTACCCATATCAGTGTATCAAAGGCAAATGCGAAATGGAAATAAAGTCCTTTTCAATCATGTAGGAACTAAGCATACAGACCATGTGATAAATGTTATTTCACAAGTTCCAGAAGGATGTAATTATAAAAGTCTTCCAGTAGGTGTTGGTGAAAGTCGTCGTTTTAATGAAGCGTGGACACGTTACCATAGTTTGAGACCTTCAAAAACAATTGATACAGGACACAGGAATCATTTTCACTACAAATTCAATCGGGTGCCAACCGTTCGTGAAAATGCACGATTACAGTCATTTCCTGACTGTTTTGTCTTCTATGGTAACAAAACACAACAAAATAAA
>JAYTUR010000057.1:0-11614 GCA_043744475.1 Saprospiraceae bacterium
TGCAATGATAACAGGAATCGTAATCGGCAATGTTAGAGATTGCGCCTCGCCTTGGTCATCACCAACGGCAGAACCAACGGCGGCGAAAAGGGCGGCATACATGAAATAACCCAATAAAAAGAATATGAAAAATAGCGGCAGTATGAGTGCCCAATTCTGATTTTGTAATTCGATTAATGCCAAACCCATTTTGCCCCCTACTTGCGCTTCTTGCGCCCCTTGCATGGCAGCAGTCATCTGCGGATTGACCGCCACGGTATGTGAGGCATCTATACCCATCGTGGCTGTGATGCCCGTTGTGATGAGTCCGATGAGGATAAACCATATCAAAAATTGAGTGAAACCAACAGCGCCAACGCCAATGATTTTGCCCAACATCAATTGAAAAGGCTTCACTGATGAAATCATGACTTCGACAATACGGCTCGTTTTTTCTTCCATAACAGAACGAAAAATCATCATTCCGTAAATAAAAACGGATAAATACATGAAAAAACCCATTAAACCGCCAATTGCCATAGCCACTAAACCCGAAACGGTTGAGGCATCTTCTTCACCTTCAATCGGGTCAGGGTCAATCTCAATACGAGTTTTTAAAGCTTGTATTTTTGCAGTATCCAAACCCAACGTATTGACTTTATAGTCTCTAATAAAGTCCTCAATTTTACCTTCGATGTCGTCGGTCATATCATTACCGATTTTTTCGTCGGAGTAATATTTAATGGTAAAACGCTTTTGCGTTACGTCAGCGATTTTAGGAATCACTAAAACGCCATCGTATTTTTTAGCAACGACTTCCTTTTTGGCATCTTCCAAGCCCTCAGTAACCAAAGTAAAATTGATGTTTTTTTGATTGGCAGGTGCTTTGGTCAAAATACCACTTTCGTCTAAGACAGCGATGTTTTTAAAATTATCGTCTTTATAAGCGACTAATTTGACTTGTAAAAAAATCAATGCACCGATAAATAGAGGTGTCAGAAGCGTTCCGAGAATAAACGCTCTTCTTGTTATTCGCGAAATGTATTCGCGTTGTATAATGAGCCACAGTTTTTTCATTGAATTATTTTTATGAATTATAGATGATGAACAGCAGTTTCTAAGGTAAAGCGTTCTAAAAGCCGTCGAAGTTGCGAACTTCGACGACTTTGGGTGATAAATAGCATTTTATGCTTGCACATTTGAACTACCGACTTGACGAATAAAAACTTCGTTGAGCGAAGGTAAAATCTCATTAAATGCCTTGATAGACACGCCTGAATCGAGCAAATGCCTTAAAACTTGATTGGATTCCTGTTCACCCGTGATTTTTAGCTTGATATACTGAGGGGTCTGTTCAACGATGTTTAGGCTTCTTAAATCAGGCGGAATGGCTTGATTTTCGTTGAAATCAATGCGAAAAAGATTTTCTTTAAATTGTTGTTTGATGTCATTGACCGCACCGTAAAGCACTTTTTCGCCTTTGTTTATTAAGACAATTTTATCACAAATCTCCTCGACTTGTTCCATGCGGTGCGTTGAAAAAATGATACTCGTCCCGTTTTTATGGAGTTCATAAATTTCATTTTTCAATAATTCAGCATTAATAGGGTCAAGTCCTGAAAACGGCTCGTCCAGAATCAAAAGGCGTGGTTTGTGAATCACCGTCGAGATAAATTGTGCTTTTTGCTGCATACCCTTTGAGAGTTCTTCCACCTTTTTGCCCCACCAGTCAACGATATCCAGTTTGATGAGCCAATGTTTTATTTCCGTTTTGGCTTGGTCGTAGCTCAAGCCTTTGAGTTGTGCGAGGTACATGAGGTGGTCGCCGACTTTCATTTTTTTGTACAAACCGCGCTCTTCAGGCATATAGCCAATTTGCTCGGGGTGCAAACTGTTGAGCGGTTCACCAGCAAAAAAAATCTGACCTTCATCGGGTCGTGTAATGGTCGTAATCATACGAATAAGCGAGCTTTTTCCAGCACCATTTGGACCGAGAAGACCGAAAATAACGCCTTCGGGCATCGCAAATGACACTTTATTAACCGCTAAGTGCTTGCCGTAAGATTTTACAACATTGTCAATTTTTAGTATATCCATTTTGAATTGATTGTTTTTTATTTAGTACCGGAAAAGCAATATATAGAATACTTCAGAAGTACTCTTTACGAGTTAATGACAATTATATGAGTGGCAAGTTTATACATTAAAACAGTTATTACATCTAATTTTTCTGCCAAAGAAACAAAATGACAGACTAAAACTTAATTTTGGGGCTTGTAAAACCTATCTTATTCTTGATTTTGAAAAATAATAAAGACATAAAAAGCGGTTGGCTGGTCGTTGTCAACCCTGCAAGTGGCGGCGGCAAAGTGTTTCGTCGTTTTGCAGAAATAGAAAAGGCTTTTGACACACATAATATCGAATATGACGTTCGCTTCACGGAAAAACGAGGCGATGCAACTGAAATCGTAAAAAAAGCAATTCTTACTGAGGGGTATCGGCGCATTATGGGCATAGGTGGTGATGGTACGGGCAATGAGGTTATCAATGGCATTTTGACGCAAAATGATGTGCCTTTGGACGACATAGTTTATACGATGTACGCCGCTGGGACGGGCAATGATTGGGTTAGAATGCACGATATTCCCAACGATTTATCTGAATTTTGTCGTATGATACTGAGGGGTCGTTTGGGAGAACAAGACATTGGCATGGTTCATTTTTTTGATAAAAATGGTCATGATAAAAAGAAGTATTTTGCCAATGCAGGCGGTTTGGGCTACGATTCTTTTGTTGTACAGTCTGTTGAACGGGATACAAAACGGTTGTTGCCGAAAAAATTTGCTTATTTTTTCCACATTCTAAAATGTCTTTTTGCCTACAAAGCGGAACGCGTGCGTGTTTTATTTGATGGACAAGTCATTGAAGACCAATTTTATACGCTCAATTTTGGGATAAATAAATTTGCAGGCGCAGGTATGCAATTGACACCGCAAGCGGTCAAAGACGATGGTTTATTGGCATTGACGCTCATTCGCAATTTACCTCGGTGGAAAGTTGTTTTTTATACACCCCGTTTGTATTCGGGCGGCGTGGCAGACATTCCGGAAGCCCATTTATTCAAGACAAAAAAAATAAAAGTAGAGAGTTTGGGCAACCCTATTTTTTGTGAAACCGATGGAGAGTTTATCGGTCCGACACCGACTGAGATTTCAATTTTCAAGCATAAGTTAAGGATTGTTGTTCCGTAATATTTGCAGGCATTGGGTAGAGAAAATATGATGTGGCAATTTATTTTGTGAAGTACCCTTTTTTTTTCAACGGGATTGAAAATTATTTTTCTAAATCCTAAGAAATTGAAAATCAATTTCTTAGGTGTATCAAGAATAAAAAATTTAAAAATAAATTGCTTTTGACACAATAAAAAAGCGTTAATTTTATCTTAATGTGGAAACTTGGAACTTGTTTTGTTGTTGATTATTGTATAACTTGCAGACAATTATAAATCACAAGTCTAATTCTTACCATTATCAAAATTAAAATCATTGTAAATGAAGAAACTTATACTCGCCATTTCTTTTGCTTTCATCAGTTTCGCCGCTTTCGCCCAAATGGAAAAGCGGACTGAAAACGTCGTCATTTCGATTTATCCAAATCCAACAACGGATTACATAACAATCAATAATGAAGATGCTGTAAAGAACATCGTTCTTTTTAATATGGTCGGTCGCAAGATGCGGACTTTCGCTGCTGAAAAAGGCGACCGTTACGAAGTCAGTGACTTGCCCAACGGCTTATATGTCGTCCAAATATTTGGCAAAAACAATAAAGTTTTAACAACCCAAAGGTTGACTAAGAAATAATAGTAATGGTATAGAAATTATTCTTGTCGTTAAAAAATCCTCACCTTGCAAATAGGTGAGGATTTTTTTATGTCAAAATATTATGAAGTCAAATAGTGAACTCACTTTAAATTTCTACCTTTACCCTAAATTTATCAACGGATTAAAACGCACTTGGGGACGCATTTTGAAAAAATACAGCCATTATAAAGCATTTTTCCTGATTTTATGTATCAGTTGCTCGACTTTCGCAATGGCGCAAGAGTCTTCTCCACAACTCTTTGAAGCCCCAAAACCTACTAAAACGACCGTCAATCCGCCCAAACAACAGCCCTCTTTACCTCCTAATACTACAGCAAATCCTGCGCAAACAACTGAAACGATTGTCGTTCCAACACAACCTATGCCTAAAAAAAGGCGGCGGCGACTGACCCAGCAAGACTCAATACGTTTGGCAGCGTTGCGTGCAGATTCCGTCGCGCAAGCACAAAATATTGCGAATAATAATTCAGCTTTCAATATCAATCAGGCGAATGTAACCACGACAGCATTGCCACCCAATTCGGATTCATCTGCAACACAATCGAATGTGCTAACGAATGTTGATGTACTGGTGCTAACAAGTTCTGATAATCCCTTTGAAATGCTGAGGGGTAATGTTGCAGCACTTGATACGACTGCAAACAAAGCAAAAACGATATTAGACCAAACAGCACCGAGCCTGTTGAATCGAGAAACATACAGCAAAAATTTCCTTTTTTGGATTTTTCTAATTACACTGTCACTCATGGCAGTTGTTGTCGCGAATGCGCGTTCATCTGTCCGAAATGCTTATCAAGCTCTGCTGAGTAATAATGCCTTACGTCAAATTTATCGGCTACAAGCCGGTTGGGGCAACATCGCACAGTTGGCTTTGTATTTATTGTTTTTGTTGAATGCCGGGATTTTTGCTTTTTTGATGGTCTATCGGTTTTTAGGTCACCCTCCCATGAATCAGTTTTGGACTTTTCTCTATTGTGTCGCAGGGGTAAGCCTTGCTTTTTTGATAAAACACACAATTTTGTACATCATTTCGTCGGTTTTTCCAATAGCAAAAGAAGTAAAATTGTACAATTTTATCATCATTACATCAGGCATTCTTTTAGGCTTGATACTTCTGCCATTGAATATTTTTATTGCCTATTCGCCCGAAATATTGGGTAATATGTTGACTTACATAGCGTTTGGAGCTATCGGCATTGTCTATTTGGTACGGTCATTGCGTAGCCTAAGCGTAGCGAGTCCGTTTTTAGCTACTGACCAATTCCATTTTTTGGTTTATCTTTGCGCTGTCGAAATAGCCCCATTGATGGTTTTGACAAAACTCTTGATTTAATAATCACCTTTGTGAGGGGGTTCAAAAGGTAATTATTCATATTTTAACGGAAAACAAAATTGGTAGAAACATTACATAATAACAATTCTCAAGGCATGACAGTTACTGCAACTGCTGAAAACGAAAATTTCAAACGCGTTACAAGCATTCTCGTTACACAGCCTACGCCATTAGTAAAATCACCTTACTTTGACTTAGAGCAAAAGTATGGTATCACAGTTGATTTTCGCGAATTTACGCACGTTGAAGCACTTGACATTAAGGAGGTTCGTCGTCAAAGGGTTAACCCAGCGGAGTTTTCAGCAGTCATTTTGACATCTAAAAATGCCGTTGACTTCTTTTTCAAATGCTGCAAAGAAATGCGTATCACGATGTCAGAAAATACAAAGTATTTTTGTTTGACTGAAATGATTGCTAATTATCTTCAAAAATTTATCGTTTATCGCAAACGGAAAGTTTTTATCGGTAATCGTTCTATTGAAGACTTGAAAAACTATTTTGTTAAACATCGTGATAAGGAGAACTTCCTTTTGCCTTGTTCAAATTATGGTTCAAAACAAGTGGGTAAATTTTTGACGGACTTAAAAGTTAAGCATCAAGAAGTCATCATGTATGAGACTTTGAGCAGCGATTTGAGTGATTTGAGCGATGTCAAGTATGATATTTTAGTCTTTTTTACGCCACAAGCCATTCA
Source organism: Saprospiraceae bacterium (assembly GCA_043744475.1). GTDB lineage: Bacteria > Bacteroidota > Bacteroidia > Chitinophagales > Saprospiraceae > JAAFJT01. Next base: position 5,891 of record JAYTUR010000057.1, read on the forward strand.
TTCTTTGTACGAAAACTTTCCAGATTTTTCGCAAGGTGACACGCGCATTGCCGTAAGTGGTAGTCGAACAGCGCAAGCAGTCAAAGAACATGGTTTGAAAATTGACATTTTACCTAACACTGAAGCCCCTTCGATGACGACGGCTTTAGAGGAGTATATTAAATTGGCTAATAAAGACTAATTCAGTCTTTGGATTTATAAAAAAAGCCAAACGAGACCTTGTGTTTCGTTTGGCTTTTTTGTTTAACCGACATCGAAGGTTAACCTTCGACATCGGTTAAACAAAAAAAAGTCCCGCACCAACGAGGGTACGAGACTTCATCAAAAAACCGATCTAAAACTCAAAACGATATCTTTATCAATTTTGAAATTAAAAATTTTCAAAATTTAAAATTGTGTCCTTTCTGTTATTTTATTGTACAATAATCATCTTCTTTGTTGCCGAATATGCCGTCGTATCAAGGCGGTAGAATAAAATGCCTGAAGCGTTGATGTCTTCTTTTGATAACGGTATTTCGTTATAACCTTTGGCAAAATGCTGTTCTATCTGCTTCAAAATACGCCCTGCGGCATCGTAAATGGTCAATTTTGCTTGCGATTCAGTTGGTAAATGGAACGAAATTTTAGTCCTTGTTTCAAACGGATTCGGCTCATTTTGGTAGAGTGCAAAAGCCCCCCCCTCAGTATCATTGCCCTTGAAAACAAGTTTTACATCCATGATGTTACCGTCTTTGTCGAATGCCTCTGCTTGTGTGAGGTTCGAACCGATGGTCAATACATCACTCAACCTTGTATTTTGTTTGGCATGTAGGACAATCGTGATGATATTATCCGCTTTGCCTTCAAAATGTCCATTCCAACTGGCGGTCAAAGCTGTTTTGAAACGTCCAAAATTATTATCAGTCATATCGGGTAATTGACCGCTTTCAATATGGGCAATTTCGACCCCCTCAGTATGATTGAGTGTAAATTGAAAACCTTGTGCATTAAAATCATCACTCTTTAACGTCACCTTATATTCTTTACCTGCTATCATCATTATGTCATCAGTATTGAATATCAATGCTTTATGTGTACCACGCACGGTCACGCCTGCTGCTGCTGCTGAAGCATTGCCGCTGACATCACCGACTTTTAGTCCGATAAAATCTGCTTGTGCCGCTTGCGCCATATTGTTGAAATTGACAACTTCTGGAAAATCTTCTGACAAAGGATTCGTCGGATTGTTGAAACGATAGCGTTTATCAACAAACCGCCAAGAAGGAGTCCCGTTTGGAAACGTTGTTATCATGCGTAAAATCAAGCGGCGCGTATGCAATAAATCTGTTGCGGACACATCGCCGTCACGGTTCACATCGGCAGCAATGATTTTATAAGGCGAAGGAAGTAGTTCAGTGCCCAAAATATGTCTTGACATCAATGCTAAGTCGAACGTCGTTACACCGTTAAGCGGTAGGTCATCTCGATTAGCACGTACAGAATACGTGTTCCCTTGAATCAAGTTATTGATGCTGTAAACTCCTGTTGCAGTTGTTAAAACCGTACCAACATTTGTCGAATTCATGGTTGCAGAAAGACTTACACAGCAATATTTTCTTGATTGTCAGTCTTTACAGTCCCACTAATACTTGCCAGAGGGCTTGTACAGATACCCATATTGTCTTGAACTTTTACTTTTGCAACACAATAGTCTGCATTGCCAGAAGCATCTTTTGTCCAAAGCCTAATTGGAATAGAAAGACCCGATTCAGAGCAAGAAAACGTAACAGCAGACCTTAATACTGAGGGGTAGCTACCATTACTTAGCGACTCTTTTTCGACAACTAAATATTGTTGTAAGTATTGCGTTGGCGTACAATTATCAATCAGTTGCGAAGCCAACACATCGGTTGCCCATACTTGTATAGAACCACCACCTGTGGCATCACGCATAAGTTCAGCGTTGACATCTCTACAAATAATAGCAGGTTTTTTGGCATCTACCACTTTTACTTTTTGTTGGCAAAAAGTCCGATTGCCACATCTGTCTTCGACTGACCAAACAACTCGGTAACTTTGGTTGTAGTTAAAAGGTTCGAAAAGCGTATTACCCACACCTCTTTTGAGAATTTGATTCGTTGCGCTATCAATAAGCGTCCAATTAAAAACCAAATAATCTGAACTCGTTGTCTGCCCCACGGCGCATTGGTCGCTTGCGGTTACCGTCAATTTGATGTCATCAACACAACCTAAAGCTGCATAACTCTTAATAACCGTATCCGTTGGGCAATAAGTGAAAGTCGGTGCAATATTATCTATAACCTTGATAATCTGCGTATAACATATAATGCCATCTGAAAATGCGTATGGATTGTAAGGCGAAGTTGTACCCCCTAAATCATCCGCATCTCTGAAACGCCGTTCGTAAGGATTCGTACAATTTGGACGATTCAACGATTGCCAAGCTGGAAGGTTTTGAGTCGCCCAGTTCGCATTTGAGTGTATATCACCGCAAACAGGTAAACCATAACAGCCTGTATTTTTGTCATAATTGTTCGGATTAAATTTACACCAATCAATGACACTGATTTTTCTTAAAATCTTGTAACAAGCATCAGGTACAGCCGTCAACGTATCATCTGTAATTTCGATGGCTAAAACCCCGCAGCCATTGTTTACAATATGACCATCTTTAGTCGGTCCATTACTCAACATCGCTATTTTAGCTTGTTCGCGAGAAGGTACTGAAGCAAAACAATTCAAAATAAGGTCATCAGGAAAATCAACCGTAAACTCACTTTTTCCTCTAATTGTAATCAACTGTTGGCAACTATCTTTAAGCCCGCCTGCATCTGAAATGACCCATTTCCGCAATAAAGTACCCACTTTACAATTGTCAACCCTTTCAATTTCTGTATAAACCGTATCTTTTACACGGCAATTGTCCCAGAAAAAAGGCTGCCCAAAGTTTTGTAAGCCTGTAAAGGTATAATCAGTACAAGAGATGGTTTTATTGGGTGGTGCCGCGCAAGTCGGGGCAATTTTGTCATCAATGCGTGCAATCACCATACATTCGTTATAGTTACCTTTAGCGTCCCAGACGCGTAAGACGACTTGAACGGACGTATTGATGTCGCAGCAAGTAAAATCTACATAAGGTTTAAAAAGCGTATCTGCCGGATTTTCGCAATTCGACATGCGTCTAACTTCTATTTTTTCAACACCACAGTTGTCTGTAGAACCATTATTGAACGATTCTGCATAAGCCCGTACCATGCCGTTTGTGCTCAATGAGGCTTGTGTGAATGCTTTACAAACCACATTTGGCTTGATATTGTCTCTGATTTTGATGCGGAAAGTCTTTTTTGCTCTTGAAAATCCACATTCATCAGAGGCTGTAAATGTCACGTCATAGTCACCGAGGGCGGTATAAGTGACATCAAATACAGCTATCGTTTCGCCAGTAGCCGCATTAAATTGGGTAGAACCTAGTAATACGGCTCTTGAGTCGCTGGCACTAATGGTTACTTGCGTACGGGTGCAGCTTTCGTCTTTCATTCTGAATGTCAAACGTGCTTTACCACCACAAACCGTATTGTTGCCCAAAGCCCAAACGTCTTGAATCGTTCCCGCATTTGAATTATTATCTAAATCAAAGAACCCGTCAAAATTGACCGTCGTGTCGCTTGTTAAAATACTATTATTGTTTACATAGTACTGCGTAAAAGACGCGGATACTGAGGGGGGGGTCTTGTCTGTTACTAAGATAATTTGGGAACATGACTTCTGCCTTTCATCAACAATTGTTTGCGGATTATCTACCGCACAGGGGTCAAAAATAGACCACGTTCTGATTGTTTTGAAATTATTGGCACATAGCTGCACTCTTTCGTCTCGGTAAGTAACATACATTTTGCAAGCACCCGTCCCAATTGGAAAGCGGTCGTAAAGCGTATTAGCATTGCCATCCACATCGAAAAGAGGCTTACCTGTTATCGAGGGGTCAATAGAAGCGTCGCCGTTGTAGTTGCGACAGTCTAATGTAAAATCATTAGGACAAATTGTGTTTTGAAGATTGTCTTTCCTTATAAAAATGTACTGTTTGCAAGTTGAAGTGTTGTTATTGAGGTCTTTTGCAATAAAAGTCCTTAAAATAATTTTAACCACATCACCCGTTGAAGGAAAAGTTGCGGCTTTTATAGCTGCCAAATCAGAAGGCAAGGCGGCGAAAGGCGACAAACAGTTTGCTTCGCGAATGATTTCTGTGTAGGTTATGTCCGTTTTTGAGCAATCAAAAACTGTTGGATTTCCTGAAACTGCTGGTACAGGTGATATACCGTCAAAGACTTGAACACAAGAAAGCGTGATGTCAATTGGGCAAGTAATGGTTGGCGGCGTTAAATCTTCAAAATAGATATTACCCCAGCAATTATGACCCGTACAAGGCTCTGTTATGGTGTAGATAAATTCTTTTCCTGCATATACATAAGGGCTACCATTGATATCAATGCCATCAACAGTGGCTTTTCCGATTCCTTGCTCTAATAATCTGCCATCAAGCGTTTTCAATTGAAAGGTATATGTTTCTGAACCAATATACTTTCTTTTCAATAGCGTAAAATCTGTCATGTCGAAACGGCATTGATTGTCAATCGTCGCATTGATACTTCCAATACATGAGAAATTTATTTCTTTGATAGCTACATTCAAATCATTGTTATAGCTGCATCCATCTTTATTTGTTTCGATAACGCGTACTTGGTATGGACCGCCTCCGGGCGTATTATTCCACACAACTGTCGCCGTATTATTATTGGTAGAAACGATTGTGCCACCGCCATCGGGCAAAGACCAAACGAAAGTACTCCCTACTACTGAGGGGGTGCTATAAGTATGCGTCGCACTCGGGCAAGGGATTTTTTCACCCGTTACTATCGGATCAGGCCGTGGTTTTATCACAAAATTTGCCTTGACGCGGGAGCTGGCGCAGCTATTACACTCGCATTGTGCCCAAAAAGTCGCCGTTCCTGCCAGCGATGTATTTATCCAGTTTTGAGTAATTGGGTTAAATGTATTACCTGTAAAGACCTTAGTACCACCATTTTGTGCCGTCCACCATGTTACTATTGGCGTGCCACCGTTTGGGCAAGGGTCGCATGTCGCTTTCAATCCACCGTTTTGCGCATTGACATCGTATTGGCAAACTCTGTCGTCTGTAACCTTTGGCGGGTTAATCGTCGGTGCCGCATTGATGACGACTGTTGTTTTGTAAAAAGTATTACAAACAGGCGTAAATGAGCGTATTTCAATGTCATAAATTCCGGGTGACAGATTGTTATAAGTTGTCCGATTTGTCATCGGAAAACTACCCGTAATAAGAGTTGAATAACCACCTTGAACATTTGATAAACTCAATGAGATACTTCCGTCTCGACTACCTAAGCAGGTTTCATGTGTCAAAACGATGTTATCCACTTGAAAATCGAGTTTGATAAAACCTGCATCCAAAAGACCATCCATGCAACCAGTAGCATCCGTTGTAAAGGAAATATAAGGCTTTCCCCCTGCACATAAAGGTGACGCACCGCCCAATTGCGCATCAGAATCAGTCGCTTCAAGTCCTGTATTTGCCAATGTCAGGTTGTGGCTAAAACCATTGACGTTGAGAACGCCATTCGTGATTTGCCCTGTTCCAAAAACAGCATAATAGGATGTTGAAGGTGACAAGTTACCAAAGGTATAATT
>JAYTUR010000058.1:0-2954 GCA_043744475.1 Saprospiraceae bacterium
AATCTCAAAAAATAACGTCAGTCCTATAGATTTCTTTTCTGTACGCCTTTCGAGCAAAGCGAGAAACAGGGTGTTCTAATACCTGTTTATTTAGGCATAGCTATTATAAAAGTAAGGCAGACTTGCGTCTGCCTTAAAAATGAAGTAAATGTATGAAAACAACAAGAATAATTCATAACGGATAGTTGAAAACGGATAACGGATAATGGATAGTTGATAACGAATAATGGTAAAAATTATCCATTATCAGCCATCCATTATCAACTGTCCACTATCAACTATCCATTAATCAGTATCCTGGGTTCTGTTTATACAAACCGTTCGTAAAAGTAATTTCAGCTTGTGGTATAGGTAAGTATTCATCTCTTCCCGCAGTGAATTTTGCCGTTGCAAGAAAGGTTCTGTTGACCTTTTCTTTGGCGATATACGCATTCAAAGTCGGTTCGGCGATGCCCCAACGCACCAAATCAAAGAAACGAGGACCTTCTGTGGCAAATTCCAAACGACGTTCCCATTGCATTGCTTTACGGGCATAAGCTTGTGTCCAACCTGTCATCGTATAAGGTTTCGTGTTGTATTTTGATGCGAATGTACCGTCGGCTTTTTTGAGTCTGCCAGTACTTGCCGCAGCTCTATTTCTGACCTGATTGATGAGCGGTAAAGCCAAATCTTGTTGTCCCAACTCGATATACGCTTCAGCTTGCATCAACAAAATATCATCGTAACGTAGAATATCCACATTTTTAGCCGTTCCCATGAAAGGGCCGAGTTTGAAATAAGAAGAACTTGTTGCCAATTGCTGGTCGCGCATGGTATGGAAATTGCCATACACACCGGGGTCACGCACCCAACTGTTGCTGAAAGGTTTTGTATTATCGTACTTGTACGGATGTCCGTCAATACCAACCGTGTGGTCGAGGCGTGGGTCAACGGTAGCGGTTGATAAGTCTGCCACTTTGTCATTGAACGTATCAAAATTGGGCAAACCATTGGCATCTGTTGTGTGGGCATTGACTAAGTTTTGACTACCCGCATGGAATCCGCAGCATCCATACTGAGGGGCTCCGTGTGGATAGTTCAAACCGTTTTCGTAACTCATACGTCCTGCTGTTGTTCCATCATTAATCGTGAACTGAATAGCAAAAATGGACTCTGCACTGTTTTCCGTTTCAGGTAAAAAGTCATCTGCAATATCTGCATTCAACTTGTATTTTCCTGATGAGATGACGGCTTGTGTCAAATTAACGACTTCTTGCAAACGTGTTTTATTGATATTGATGACTTTATGGTTGTCGTCTTGTTCATACGCTTGATACAAGCGCAGTTTTGCTAAATATGCTTGTGCGGATAGTTTATTGGCTCTTGCTAAATCGGCTTGTGTGTTTGGTAAATTATCAATCGCATACTGAAAATCTGCCGCAATCTTATTCCAAGAATCATCATTCTTCAAAACATTGGATGTTTTCAAGATGTCTGCATCTGTAGCCGTTTCATCAAAGAGGGGAATGTTCTTGTATAATTGTTTCATCAAGAAATAACTGTGTCCTCTTAGGAAATGTAACTCCGCCAAACGGGTTTTCTTTTGCGGAAAACTCGCATCACTTAATGTATTAACGGCACGTAAAGCGACGTTGCAACGTGAAATAGACTTAAAAAGGTTTTGCCAAGTGCGGGTGACAAACCAACCCATAGTCGGTGTGACCAAATTATAATGCTCCATTGCGTCCACATCGCCTACGTCGCCTGTTCCGCCGCCGCCTTTGTACGCATCATCGGAACGGACGCTGCCAAATGCCCACATGCTGTAAATGGGTCCAATCATATCACCGTTGCCAATAGCGGCATAAGCGGCTGTGACCAAACCGTCAATCGCCGTGGGTGATGTTAAATCTGCCGATGACAACACACCCGTAGGCGTATAATCGAGTGCATCTTTACAAGAACTGGCAATGAGCAGTCCTGTTATCATGATGATGGATAATATTCTATTTTTCATTTCTTATTTTTAATTTAAAATTGTTTAATGAATTTTGATACGGGTTCAATTTTAACAATCAACCCATCTGTTTTAAGTTTGAGGGGTTTTAAAAAACACGTTTTGATTAAAATTTTGGCACTAAAAAAAGCGTTTCGGTGCGCTAAACCTAAAAAAATGCGTTCGTTTAATCACTACAAATATTAAGGTGCGCCGCACCTATTTGTCCATGTTGTCGTTTAGCGCTATCGTTTGGACAACCATTCCAAAAGTTTAAAACTTTTGGAATGGTGTGCGGGATAAATATCAATCTGGAAACCTATTGAATACCCCCTCAGTATTTTATTTAAAAAATTCACGCATCTAATGTCATCAAAAGTCCTTTAGGACTGCTACCGTTTATAGAAAAGTCCTAAACCCCGATTTCCGTAAGGTGCGTAGCACCCGACAACGAATGGTGTTCAAATAGTGAAAACAAGGTGACGGTTCTACGCATCTTAAAAAAAGATTATTGTCAAGTTCTATAAACAGGGTCAGTCCTATCGGACTTATTTGAAATTATTATGGCAATGAACTTTTTAGTCAGACCCTCAGTTGCTTCGTTCCTCGCAATGACATAAAAGGCAACTTTTTGCCTTTTTTAAACATAAAACTTAAAACGAGGCATTGATACCGAAAGTAAAAGTCTTAGGAATCGGCACTGGGTCGAGGTCAATACGCTCTGGGTCAGGGCTTTGATAGTTTTTGCTCTTGAACCAGAATAAGTTTTCAGCCATGCCGTAGAAACGAATGCGGGTAAAAACAGATTTTGGATAAAGACTGTAACCCAATTGCAGATTGCGGAACTTGAAATACGATGTACTGACCATAAAATAGTCCGAAGTCCGTCCTTCGCTGTTGTTGTCTTTCAACGTTAAAGCAGGAATGGTTGAACTTGTATTCTTAGTTGACCACGCATCGAATACACCGGGTCCAACAT
>JAYTUR010000059.1:0-11558 GCA_043744475.1 Saprospiraceae bacterium
CGCGCCGATAAAGTTGTCAAAAAATCGGAACTGATAAACACCGCTTTGGGGTTTGCAAAAACGCCAATCGAGTTTTTTACAGCTGCGAAATCAATGCCCAATTTGCCTCCAATTGACGAATCTACTTGCGACAAAAGAGTGGTTGGTATCTGAATAAAATCAATACCACGCTTGAAAGTCGAAGCTGAAAAACCGCCCATGTCGCCGATGACACCGCCGCCCAAACAAATCAAGACAGAACGCCTATCGGCGTTGGCTGCAAACATATCGAGCCAAATTTTTTGACATGTTTCAATCGTCTTATTCAACTCGCCCGAAGGAATGTTGATAACGTGCATTTTTTCTGGAAAATACGCACGGAAACGTGCCAAACATGCCCCCTCAGTATTTTCATCAACGAGAACGAGCGTTTGGGTATATTTTTTTTGTTGCAAAAAAGCAGAAAATTCAGCCCAAAAATTGCCAACAAATATTTGATAATCAGCGAGTTGTAGTACAGTCATTGAGTCAATTGTCATTTTGTCATTCGTTATTTATGTTGCAAAGAAACAAAGCCCTCAAAGATTTTTCTTAAAAAAAAACGACCGAATCCTAATTGCTTAGAATTCGGTCACCAAACCAAACTATGTATGAAAAAACATAGTTAGTCAAAATTTAAGCCAAAAAGCCCAAAGAAATCGAAGTTGCGAACCTCGATTTCTTTTAGAAGGCTATGACAAATTTTACCTCTTTAATATCAAAACTTTTGACCCCCTCAGTAGTGAGTATCTCCAAACGCCCGACGGCAGAAACGCCCATAATAGTTCCTCGAAATGGCTCTCCATTGGGGTATTGAAAAGTGGTTTCAATGCCAAAACGATACATTTTAGACAAATACTCGTCGTGTAGTTTCTTGAAATTGCCTGTTTTCAGTTGTAAATAACGCTGTTCAATCGCTTTTGACAATTGCTCAACAAGAGAAAAAAGGTCGAAGTCTTTTTTTAAAATACGTTTCAATGAAGTGGCATTAAACTCGTTTGGAAACTCTAATTGATTGACATTCAAACCAATACCAATAATGGCATGTTGTAAACGACTACCTGTTAAAGCATTTTGAATCAAAATACCTGCTATTTTTTCGTTACCCCAATAAATATCATTTGCCCATTTGACGGTCAAACCGCTTGTGTGTGGTGCATTGTAAGTGTCAAAAATACCATCAAAAAAATCGTGAACAGCAAGGGCAATGGCTTTGTTAAGATGGAACTGCTCGCGTGCATCCAGAAAGTTGGGGTACAAAACAGTGGTAAAGGCGATATTTTGGTTGGGTTCAGCTAGCCATTGATTGCCCATTTGTCCACGTCCTAACGTTTGATTAAAAGTTGTCCAAACAGCCCCCTCAGTAATTTTCGTTATTCGCTGTTCGTTATTCGTTGCTCTTTCTTTCGTTTCGCTGTTTATATTTTGAGGATTACTTGAAGGATTAGACAACCATTCGGCAGCTAAATCGTTAGTAGAATGAAGAGAATCGAAGTGATACCAAACATTTCCTACGAAAAGGGTGTTTCTAATGGCGTTCAAAGTCATTGATATTTTGTAAATTTGCGTTTTAAATTTTAAGTATTTAACAAAAGTAAAAAATAAACAAAATTTTGAGTATTCAACAAGCCGTTTTTAAGAAAAATACTATTACGTCTGAGGCATTGAACGATATGATTGTAGATGGTATGCAAGATATTAAAGGTAAACGTATAGTAAAAATTGATTTACGTAAACTTTTTGATGCCCCAACTGATTATTTTATCATTTGTGAAGCAGAATCAAATGTTCAAGCGCGGGCTATCACCGACAGTATTTATCGCAAAGTAAAAGAAAATCTTCAAGTTACACCGAGCCATATTGAAGGCGGTTTGCTTTCTACATGGATTGTGATGGACTATTTCGATATAGTTGTCCATGTTTTTTTGCGTGAAACACGTGCATTTTATGAGTTGGAAGACTTGTGGAGCGACGGGGCGACAACTGAATATGCCGATTTGGATTGAATGGGTTAAATAGATTAGGGAAATTTCTAAAATTTCCCTAATTTTAATACGACACTTAAATATCATTTTGGGAGGCTATTTATTACAAATTCCCTTTATCATTTAAGGATTCAACAATTTAATCTTCTGCATTTACAATAAAAAGATAACTCATACGCCCTAATAAAAAGTTTCAAATTTAAAACAGCCTCTAATCAGAATCAATACTGAGGGGTCAAATATTTTCAAACAAAGAAATGGATAACAACGAATTAGATAACAAACCGCGCAACAATGGCAATGGCGGTTTCGGGTCATACTGGATTTACGGTTTGATTGCACTCGCGTTGATTGGCTTCAATGCCTATCAATGGGGTTCTACGGAAAAGAAGGACGTTGACTGGCAAAAGTATGAAGTCATGCTCAAAGAGGGTGATGTTTCAAAAGTCACTGTCGTCAATGAAAAGCAACTGCACATCTTTTTGAAGGACGAACGTCTTTCAAAATATGGCTTAACCAAAGGCAAATTTCCAAACCGTCCGAATTTCTATATGGAAATTCCTGGCAAAGTCTATGAGGAAAGGATTAAAGATTTCTATAAAAAAAATCCTGAAGCCGAAGTGGTTTTCTCTGATTTTGAAGAACAACCCAATTTCTTAGGGCCACTGCTCAACTGGCTTTTGTTGATTGCCATTATGATTGGTCTTTGGGTCTTCATCATGCGCCGCGTTGGTGGTGGTGCGGGTGGTCCTGGCGGTCAGATTTTTAATATTGGACGTTCAAAAGCACAGCTTTTTGACTCAAAAGACGGTAAAGTGAACATCAATTTTTCTGATGTGGCGGGTCTTGATGAAGCCAAAGAGGAGGTGATGGAAGTCGTTGACTTTTTGAAAAACCCTAAGAAATACACCGCTTTAGGTGGTAAAATCCCCAAAGGTGTCCTTCTTGTAGGACCTCCGGGTACAGGTAAAACCTTATTGGCTAAAGCTGTTGCAGGTGAAGCGAGTGTGCCGTTTTTCTCAATTTCAGGTTCTGATTTCGTTGAGATGTTCGTCGGTGTAGGCGCAAGTCGCGTTCGTGATTTGTTTCGTCAAGCCCGTGAAAAAGCACCTTGTATTGTGTTTATTGACGAAATTGATGCCATTGGTCGCGCACGTGGACGTGGTGCGATGCAAGGCGGCAACGACGAACGTGAGAATACATTGAATCAATTACTAGTCGAAATGGACGGTTTTACAACTGACAAAGGTGTCATTTTGATGGCTGCGACCAACCGTTCCGACGTTTTGGATTCGGCTTTGATGCGCCCAGGTCGTTTTGACCGTCAGATTGGCGTTGATTTGCCCGATTTACGCGGTCGTGCACAGATTTTTGAAGTGCATTTACGTCAAATTAAAACAACTGGAGATGTCAATCCTGAGGTTTTAGCTGAATTAACACCCGGTTTTGCAGGTGCTGATATAGCCAACGTCTGTAACGAAGCAGCTTTGATTGCGGCTCGTCGCAACAAAACAGGCGTTGAAATGGACGATTTTAACTATGCACTCGATAAAGTGATTGGTGGTTTGGAGCGCAAATCTAAAATCATTGCCCCTGCCGAAAAGGAAATTATTGCTTATCACGAAGCTGGTCACGCCGTTTGTGGTTGGTTTTTAGAACATGCGATGCCTTTGTTGAAAGTAACGATTGTTCCGCGTGGTATCGGTACGTTGGGTTATGCCCAATATTTACCAAAAGACGAATACATCACCCGCACCGAAGCCTTACTCGACCGTTTGTGTATGACGATGGGCGGACGTGCTGCTGAAAGCATCATTTTTGGTAAAATTTCGACAGGCGCACAAAGCGACCTTGACCAAGTGACCCGTATGGCTTATGCGATGGTTGCGGTATATGGTATGAACGATAAAGTTGGTAATGTGTCGTACTATGGTATGATGAACGAATCGTTCAATCGCCCTTATTCTGACGATACGGCAACTTTGATGGACAATGAAGTCCGTAAATTAGCTGATGCTGCTTACGAACGTGCTAAAAAATTATTGACAAAATACCGCAGCGAATTAGAGATTTTAGCGAAGCAACTCCTTGAAAAAGAAGTGTTATTGAAGACTGATGTGGAGCGCCTAATCGGTGTCCGTCCTTTCGTAACGCCTGAATTAGAGCATCCGCACTTGTCTGCGGCGGCTTTGGCAGCAGCGAATGAGATGGGGTTGTAAGTTTTAATTTTTAAGATAAAAAAAGGCGATAAGACTCAAATTGAGTTTTATCGCCTTTTTTAAGCCTTTATCTACTCTTTTTCCTTCGTCTTAGCCGTCTCCATCGTTCCCGACCGTATCAAATTGCCAAAAAACACCATATTCGCCATCAGTTTATTCGTACCATACCAAAAGGCGCGGAAATTTGGATTGTCAATCATTGCAATCACACGACCGCCACCAACGGAACTGACCACAATCGTCGCGGCATTTTTTGATAATTCCTTGTTTTTGGCTGATAAATAACCACTCATTAAAGGGTTTGAGGAATAGACCAAAGGTGCGGCGTAGGTATTCGCTGGCAATTCAAAAAAGTCTGTTTCTTCTCTGAAAACAGGGATTTTGGTGCTGCGATAACCGTATAAAAGCGGATTTGTTAAGTCCGTCTCGGCTTCAAAAATAGCCCCGCGAATCTGTTGCGTACCTGCGTCTTCGTCACTTGAATTATACGAACGGCGTTTGTCTTTTCCGCCTGTTGATTTTATAGATTTGAATTCAACGTTGCACAAATCATTGGTTTTCAAGAACTTAACTGCTTTGCCAAAAGCTGCAACCGTGCCGCCCGATGCTAAATATTCCTTAATGCGACTCGCAACCGTAGGCGAATAACTGCCATCGGACATAATCACACATGTATAACCATCAAGTTTCCAACGTGCCGAAGCCACATCGAGCAACGTTACCTGCATATTATAACGTGTATCGAGCAAATGCCAAACTTCACCCGCATCATTATTCGTTACGCCTTCACCGACAAGCAACGCCACATTTGGCTTTTTGATAGGCAAGACCGATGGACTGCCCATATCCACCCCCTCAGTAGCGAGGCTTGTTTTTAGGGCAAAAACCTTAACGCCTGTTTTTTTAACAGCGTTTTGGATTAAACTAAAAATGGCATCGCTTGACTTGTCTTGGTCTTGAACAGGAATAAAAATAGAGCCGACATTAAGGGATTGATTACCAATACTTTGTGCTTCAATTTTAGACGTATTAGTCAATACTTTTGCCCTTAAATTTTCATTCATAATGGCATTTAACAAAGCGGGTGCTAAATAATCATCCCACTCGAAGGCATATCCGACATCGCTTTTTGTACCGCCAATGATTTCACCAACGGGCAGAACAGATGCCATCACTTCTTTACCTAAAACACCCGAAGAAAGGCTGTTTTCAATCGTCGTCAAATTCAGATTAAATGCCAACGGCAATGTCCATGATGAAATATCATAAAATATTGAGTCCTTGTAGAACCCCTCAGTATATTTCTCAAAATTGGCTTTAATCAAGCGGTATTGCATCTGGTCAAGCGGCACAACGTAAGCAGAGCCTTTTTCAAAGTTTTGAACATTTTGACCCAATTCATACACATGAATGCGGTTGCGGCGCAACATATCTACAAACTGGCCCAACCGTGTTTTGTCGTATTTTTCGCCAAAAACGTAGGCTTTTACCTTGTCTTTTGAGGCTTCAGAAGCCGCATCTTTGAAAAAATCACGCTGATAATTCAACATCTCAACCCGCAAGGCTTGTGCTGCTTCTATCGTTGAAAATGAAGTTGTCAACTGATTCCGAACAGTAAATGGAAAGGTCAAAATGCCATTTGTTGTCTTTTGTGCATGTCCGCGCGAAGAGGCTTGCTCGAATAAAATACCAATACTGCCTTGTACGTCGGGATAAGTCGAGCCTTTTCCGTAATAAAAATCATCATAATTTTCTTTTGTAAAGTATTGAGAACCAATCTTATCCAAAGCCTTTGCATGAAACGCAGCAATTTTACCCGTCATTTCTTGATTTTTCATGGGCGTATAAGGGTTCGTGCGGGCAGGCACACCGGGCTGAAAAAAGAAGGTGGCATTGCTGCCTTGCTCGTGGTGGTCGGTCAAAATATTGGGTTTCCAGTCTTGAAAAACACGCACCCGCCCTTGCGATTCGGGTTGTTGTTGCACCAACCAATCCCTATTTAAGTCGAACCAATAGTGATTCGTGCGTCCGTAAGGAAACACCTCACTGAATTCACGGCTTTGAGGGTCGCTCACCAAATTTTTACCTTTGTGCATATTCACCCATTGGCTGAAACGCTGCAAACCGTCGGGATTGAACGATGGGTCAAACAAAATGACGACATTTTGCAACGTTTCTTCCACTTCTTTGCCTTGTGCGGCTGCCCAATAATAAGCTGCCAAAATCCCTGCATTCGCACCGCTCGGCTCGTTGCCATGAATGGAATGACCTTGATAAACGACAATCGGCATTTTAGATACATCGAGGCTGCCAGATACTGAGGGGTCTGTTAATTTCACGTGTTCTGCCTTGATTTTATCCAAATTCTTATGATTTTCTGGCGAAGTGATGGTCAATATCATCATCGGACGATATTCGTAGCTGCGTCCGACGACCTCCAAAGTGATGCGATCACTTAATCTATCCAATTCGCGCATATACGAAGCCAATAGGTCGTGGCTGATGTGTTGTTCGCCGACTTGAAAACCTAAAAACTGTTCGGGTGTGGGTATGTTTTTATCGTAAGTGACCGTTTCGGGTAGGTAATAGGACAGCGGTTGTTTTTGCCCAAAAAGAGTACAAGCCCCAAAAAGGAGAGCCAATAACAGTTGTTTTTTCATTATAAATGATTTAAAGCCTGGTTTATGAAAATTGATTTGAAGCCGTGAAAATAACAAAAAGGACATTTTATCCTATGTTTTTTTGCAAAAATGGAGCTTTATCTTAGACACACGACCCAACCAAAAGCGGTTTTTCACTGTCTATATAGGTAGAACTTGTTTTCAATTATTTAAAACCCTACATAAAATGGATTTACAGTCACTCCCTGTTTTTCGCTACGCTCAAAAGGCGTGCTTTTAAAGCTTTTTTAAGGGTTGAGCTTATTTTCCAAAGCTATGAAATCTTTTCAAGCGGATTGTTAATTTTTGTCCCTTTGAGAACATAAATACTGAGGGGGGCTAAAAATCTCAAAACCCTTTTATCTTTGTCGTTATTTTTTTGACAAAAAACAACGACAATGTTTAAAACGGCTCTTTTTACACTCATCATACTATCCTACGCCTTTACGGTGCAAGCACAATTTGACCCAAGCAAAATTGATATTGTTCGAGACAAATATGGCGTGCCTCATATTTTTGCAAAAACGGACCCCGAAGTCGCTTATGGTTTGGCATGGGCACATTCGGAAGATGATTTTACGACCATTCAACAAACTGTGATGGCAGGTAAAGCCTTGATGGGACGTTATCAAGGCAAAAAAGGGGCTTCTATTGATTATATCATTCAGCTTTTGCGTATTCCGGAATTGGTGGAAGCTCATTATGAGCGTGATTTGAGTCCCTCTTTTAAAAAACTATTGGAAGGCTACTGTGCCGGATTCAATGCTTATGCTGCAAAACATCCTGATGAGGTGTTGTTGAAAAAAATCTTTCCAGTGACAACTAAACAGATGGTTCAGACTATTGTGCTGCAACTCTGCGTCGTGTCGGGTGGCGACAAAGCTTTGTCATCAATCATAGGCGGCAAAATACCGTTGATTCCGAATTTCAAGGCAGGTGGCAGCAATGCGTTTGCTTTCAACAGTCATAAAACCACAGATGGTCAGGTGTATCTCGATATCAATGCACATCAACCGTTGGAAGGGGCGGCAGCTTTTTATGAAGCGCATTTGTGTAGCGAAGAGGGTTTGAACATTTTGGGTGCAAATTTCCCGGGCGCGCCTTGTATTTTGCATGGTTGCAATGAGTATTTGGGTTGGGCGCATACCGTCAATAATCCCGATAAATTAGATATTTATCAGTTGGAAATTAATCCTAAGAATAAATTGCAATACAAATTTGACGGTCGTTGGGAAACATTGGAAGAACGTCAAGCCCGTTTGAAAGTAAAAATAAAAGGCGTAATCATCCCCCTCAGTAAAAAAGCTTATTGGAGTAAATATGGGCCGACTTTATTAACAGAACAAGGCACATTTTCGCTTAGAATGCCCGCTTTGATGGACATTCGAGGCATGGAACAATGGTATCGTTTCAATAAAGCAAAAAACTTTACAGAATTTAAGTCTGCTGTGGATATGGTGGCTATCCCAGGTTATAATATTGTGTACGCCGACCGTTTTGATACGATTTTTTATATCAGCAACGCACGTTTGCCGATTCGCAACCCACAATATGATTGGAAAACGACTTTGCCAGGCAATACGAGTGCGACTTTATGGAACGGTATTCATCCTGCTACTGATTTGCCCCAAGTCTTACAGCCCAAAAGTGGTTATGTTTTTAATACCAATCATTCACCGTTCCATGCTACTGAGGGGTCTGAAAATCCTAAAAATAGTGATTTGACAATGGGTTATGAAACCCTTGAGAATAATAGAAGTGAACGTTTTGAAGAATTACTGAGGGGGTATGACAAAGTCTCGTATGAGGATTTTAAAAAGATAAAATTTGATAGACATTTCCCTAAAACCTTTGCTTTTCCGATGAATATAGATACATTATTTTTATTAAATGAATCTGACCACGCGGATATTGCTGACCTTATTATTAACCTTAAACAATGGGATAAAAACGCAAACCCCGAAAGCTTGGGCGCAGCGACTTTTCTCATAGTGTATCGAACCATTACAAAATCACAAAACAAATATCCCAGAACAGGCACGCTCAATACTGCGCAATGTATCACCATTTTGACCGATGTGAAAACGGATATGATGACCAATTTCGGTCGAACAAACCTGCAATTAGGTGATATTCAGAAATTAGTGCGCGGCGATAAAGAACTGCCACAAGGCGGTTTACCCGATGTTTTGGCGGCTTTGCATACTGTTCCTTACAAAAACGGTATGGTAAAAGCTGTTCAAGGTGATGCCTATATCGAGTTGGTGCGTTTCACAAAAGACGGTCCCATCATTGAATCTGTCAATGTTTATGGGGCATCGAGCCGCAAAGATTCACCGCATTATACCGACCAAATGGAGATGTCAACGCATCAACAAACAAAGCCGATGACTTTGAATAAAGCCGAGGTGTATAAAAATGCAGAGAAAGTGTATCATCCGAAATAAGGGCATTTTTAATGGTGAAAGGTTGAAATTCGGCAATAAACCTTAATTTAGCAGCTTTATATAACGACGTTAACAATAGATTTTTGATGGAAAATAAATATGTCAACTTCATTTCTGACGCACATTTGCTCGACTGTGTTGCCAATTTGCATAAGGCTTATTTGAAAGCTAAAAGTAATATTTCTAAAAAGAATTTTTATGCCAATAAAGTGGATACTATCAAGTTGACTTTTGATGCGATGTTCAATGGCATTGATGAAGAAAGCCTTATAGAAGCAGAGATTTTACGCCAAATTGATAAGTCCATCAACAATTCTATCGGCACTTTTCATGAGCAAATTTTGGGCGGGATAGCAGGTTTTGATATGGGTAATTTGAGCGGTTTTGACATCAAAGCTGAAGACGACACGCTGTTTGCCGACATAAAAAACAAGCATAACACGATGAATAGCAGTTCATCGGAAGCCTTGTTTCAAAAATTGGCACGTTATGCCGATACTTATAAAAAAGCAAAATGTTATTGGGTACAGATTTTAGCCAAAAGCAGTTTTTGTGAATTGTGGAAAGGTGAAATCAACGGTAAAGAATACAGTCACAGCAGGGTTTTCAAAATTTCGGGCGACCAATTTTATGCCTTACTTTCAGGACAAGACGATGCCCTTCTTCAACTCTACAAAGCATTGCCCATCGCTATCAAAGACTATTTGGATTCGATTATCAGTAAAGAAAGCCAAGAAAATTCTGCATTGGATGAAATAAAATCGGAAACAAAAACCTCAAAACGAAGCATTTTAGACCAAATTACTTCTGAAAATTACGGTTATTATTGGAGCTTCGACAAATTGTAATACTTATTCAAGAAGCGCACGAGCGAATAACCGACCTCTCGACCTAAATTGACAGGCACAGCATTACCGATTTGTTTGTACTGTTGAGCAACAGAGCCTTCAAACTGCCAATCATCGGGAAAGGTTTGAATACGTGCATATTCTCGGATTGTAAATGGACGCGTTTCTTCGGGGTGGCAGCGTTCCGTTTGTTTTTGGGCAGGGCTGCACGTCAATGTGAGGCAAGGCTCGTCCCAACCGATACGTCTGGCAATACCTGTTTTTCCGCCACCTAAAAAATAACTACCGCCCATAAATTTTTTTTGAATATCGAGCGGTAAATCACGCCAATAGCCTTTGGGTGGCACTAAATCTAAGACATCTACTTTACTTTTTGGATATTTTGAACCCACAGATAGCGGGACATCACAATCAAACAACTCGCCTTTTTTTAAGGCATCGGCTAAGTTATAGATTTTTTTATACGGTTTTGGGTACTCGTATTTTAAATTAATATCTTTCCGAACGCCCACTAAAATTAGGCGTTCTCGTTTCTGAGGTACGCCATAATGAATGGCTTTCAAAACCTGTACGGGCATCACATTATAACCAATTTCATCTAAAATCGACATCATGCCCTGCAAAGTTTTGCCATTGTCATGGCTCAATAAACCGCGGACGTTTTCGCCAATACAAATTGCTGGATTGACTTCTTGAACCACTCTTGCAAATTCATAAAAAAGTGTGCCACGTGCATCGGCAAGACCTAATTTTTTGCCCGCATAACTAAATGCCTGACAAGGGAAACCTCCTGTTACGACATCAATTTTATTATGATATGTTGAAAAATCAAAAGACTTGACATCGCCTTCCAACACTTGCCAATGAGGGCGATTTTTGCGCAAAGTTTGGCACGCCCATTTGTCAACCTCATTCAAGGCAACACATTTTAAACCTGCTTTTTCCATACCAATCGCCAAACCACCTGCACCTGCAAAAAGCTCTAAGACGGTGTAATCGTTATCGGGTACAACAAAATTGGAAACAGTTTCAACAGGCTCTGTTAAAAAGTCAGTAAAAAGGGCTTCCACTTCCGATTTTCGATAAACGCGATAATTGCTCATTGGCTCACGTATCGCAGACAATTTGCCTTCTCTATCCCAACGTCTCAATGTCTCTTTGCTCTTACCTATCAGTTCGGATGCTTCAGACAATGTTATATATTCACTCATAACCCAATTGTTTAACCTTATACAAGGGTTACAAAATTACGACTATTGTGAAAACTACCAAACAAATCGGAGAAAAAAAGATGAGCGTTGCCTTCTTTTGAAATCTTTTGTTTTGAGAGTGTAAGTACTGACTAACTTTTCACCTTTTCATTCAAAGCGCTACCCCTCAG
>JAYTUR010000060.1:0-11543 GCA_043744475.1 Saprospiraceae bacterium
CGTGGGGCGATTAAATAAAAAGCCTAAAAAGAAAATAACAAGAGGAATGGCGACTAATGCTACGCCTATGACCATGCCCATTTTAGCAATAGCTAAACCCGCAATGACAGCTACAACCGCCATGATGAGGGTTGATTTCACATTGTCAATACGTTCTGAACCTGTTTTTGCAAGAGACATAGCTTATATATTTTGTTTCTATGTTCAAAATTTATGCCTAAGCCGTTCAGAATGAGGTCTTTCATTAATTTTATATTAAAAAAAAACAGCCATCGTCCGCAAAAGCGCAACGATAGCTGTTTTTTCTTAAAAATACTGAGGGGGTACTTTTTTATAATTTTAGAAAATCAAGTATTTAAGATTGTTTATTTTACAGTCTAAAATATTGATAATCAATGTTTCTCAAATTAACAATACCTTATCTACCACCATTCATAGAGTTCAAAAACTCTTCGTTTGATGAGGTATGCAGCATGTGTTTCTGTAAAAAATCAAAGGCTTCATCAGGCTTCATGTCTGCCAAGTGATTGCGGAGAATGAAGAGACGCTGAACGGTATCTTTGTCTTGTAACAAATCATCGCGACGTGTAGAAGAACCATTGACGTTGATAGCAGGGTACATACGCTTGTTCGCCAAAGTACGGTCGAGGGACAATTCCATATTGCCCGTACCTTTAAATTCTTCAAAGATAACGCTGTCCATTTTAGAACCTGTATCCACTAAAGCCGTAGCCAAAATCGTCAATGAGCCGCCAAATTCGATTTTACGAGCTGCACCAAAGAATTTTTTAGGCTTTTGAAGGGCATTGGCTTCAACACCACCCGAAAGGACTTTGCCACTGGCAGGTGCAACTGTATTGTAAGCACGCGCCAGACGAGTAATAGAGTCGAGCAAAATGATAACATCGTGACCACACTCAACCAAACGTTTCGCTTTTTCCAAAACAATATTAGCCACGCGCACATGGTTTTCAGCCGCTTCATCGAAAGTAGAAGCAACAACCTCTGCTTTAACCGAACGCTTCATGTCTGTGACCTCTTCCGGACGTTCGTCAATAAGTAGGACAATCATATAACATTCAGGGTGATTTTTAGCGATTGCATTGGCAATATCCTTCAAAAGGAAGGTTTTACCTGTCTTAGGTTGTGCCACAATCAAACCCCGTTGACCTTTACCAATGGGAGTAAATAGGTCAATAATACGATTAGAAAAGTCACGTCCAGAAGGAGAAATGCTTAAAGTAAACTTCTCGTTAGGGAATAACGGAGTCAAATAGTCGAAAGGAACGCGGTCACGGACATCAATCGGGTCAAGCCCATTGATTTTAGAGACACGCAACAATGCAAAATATTTTTCACCTTCTTTCGGTGGACGTATAGCACCACGTACAGAATCGCCTGTTTTCAAGCCAAATAGCTTGATTTGGCTTGGAGAAACATATATATCATCAGGTGAAGTCGTATAATTATAGTCCGCAGACCGAAGAAAACCATAACCATCTTGCATCATTTCCAAAACGCCTTCACCTTCAACAACACCGTCAAGGTCTATATTATAACGTGGTGTATTAGACACTGCATCATTGGAATCATCACGGCGGTTGTTCTTATTATTCCGACGGGGTTCTAAAACAATGGGTTCATCAAATTCGATGAGCGCAGGGTTTACATAATCGTCGTCATCGTCAGGTGTTTCATAAGAAGGTGGCAAATTATCATCTTCCTCTTCAACAGGGGGTTCAAAACGAGGCATTTCTGATCTACTGGATTTAGAAGAACGTTCCGTTTTTGTAGGAATATCAAAACGGGGTGCAGGTTTAGCGGTTTCTTTACGTTCAGGTTTTTCGTCGCCGCTGACACGTTTGCGCGGACGCTTATCGGTTTTGTTACCCGTTGGAATTTTCTCGTAAGGCGTATTATCCTCTACCAGAATTTCAGTATCTTTAGTGTCAGGAGATGCATTCAGAGCTTGAGCATCGAGAATGCGATAAATCAAGTCTTGTTTACCGAGCTTTTTGAAATCAGCAACACCAATGCGGTCAGCAATTTCTTTGAGTTCGCCGACTAACATCTCATTCAGTTGCAAAATGTCGTACTTCATATTTTTTGTATAAAAATTGATAAATTTAAAAGTTTGTAGTTAATTGGATTTGAGGTCATTAAAGTAGTGGTTGATTGATTTGATTCGTGTTGTCGCACTTTTTTATTAAGACCGATTGGGAAATATTGAATATTGTATTAAATTTTAATCCCAGTTTCCTAGAACTTTTAATCGTAATCTTAATGCAGAAGAATTTTTTTTTGAAAATTTATTCCGAGAATTCGAAAAAGAGAATGATTTTTTGTTTTTGTTCTTTGTTTTAAAGCTGGCTCAATAATTAAGTCATGACTTATAAATGGACTAAATTGTTGGAATTTGCTTTACACTTGAACACGTCAAGATTAGTTTTTAAGTAGGCTTTGTTGAGCTTAAGTTATTGACAATCAGTAAATTAGTTTGAAAGAAAAAGAGGACTTCAGATAGTGAAACGACTAAGACGTTCTTGAAAGAATTTTCCGAAGGAGTTGGATTAACAACAAATCTACAAGTTAAACGTATCAAACCAAAGAATGTTATGAATCGGGGTGATTTTCTTTATCGTGTTTTGTGCGGCAAAAATACACTTTATTTTATTTATCAAAGCCTATATTTGCCAAAATTTTAAAAAAGTATTGCTTTATGTTACAATTAGCTTTTTTCAGAGAACAGAAAGACCGTGTCGTGGAAGGTCTAAAAAAACGAAATTGGACAGATGATGCCATCGAAAACACTGTGAATACTGTGTTAAACTTCGATAATACGCGCCGCTCCACTCAAACGGAACTCGACGCAATGCTCGCTGAAATTAAAAACCTATCAAAAAAGGTAGGTGAAACCATGAAATCGGGCAATCATACTGAGGGGGGTGTTTTGAAGGCGAAAGTCGCTGAACTGAAAGAAAAAACGAAAATACTTGAAAATACAGCCGCTGAAACCCTTGTTGCTTTGGACGATATTCTCCTGTCTTTACCCAATTTGCCAAATGAAACGGTGCCTTATGGTAAGGTCGCAGAGGACAATGAAGTCTGTTTTTTGGCACAAGAAGAATTGCCAAAACTGACTGAAGGTGCTTTACCACATTGGGAAGTTGCTCAAAAATATCCTGTTTTTGACCTCGAATTAGGGGTTAAATTGACGGGTGCAGGCTTCCCTGTTTTTAGAGGTAAAGGTGCTAAATTAGTGCGTGCTTTGATTCAGTTTTTCCTTGACGAAGCGGCGGCGGCAGGTTACGAGGAAATTGTCCCACCTTTGATGGTTAATGAAGCATCGGCGCGTGGTACAGGTCAACTACCCGACAAAGAAGGTCAGATGTACTACATCACAGAAGATGATTTATACATGATTCCAACAGCAGAAGTACCCGTTACCAATATCCTACGTGATGTGATTTTAACAGAAAAGGAGTTGCCCATTCGCTTTTGCGCTTATTCGCAATGTTTCCGACGAGAGGCTGGCAGCTACGGGGCGCACGTTAGAGGCTTAAATCGCGTACATCAATTCGATAAAGTTGAAATTGTACAGTTTACACATCCAGAAAAAAGTTATGCGACTCTTTTGGAGATGGTCGAACACATCAAAGGTTTGATGGCAAAATTGGAATTACCTTACCGCATCCTCAAACTATGTGGCGGCGACATGGGCAATGCATCAGCGATGACTTACGATTTTGAAGCATGGTCTGCCGCGCAAGAGCGTTGGTTAGAAGTTAGTTCTGTCTCTAATTTCGAGACTTTTCAATCGAATCGTATGAAGTGTCGCTACCGTGATGTCAACGGCAAAACGCAGTTGGTGCATACATTAAACGGGTCGGCACTCGCATTGCCACGTATCATCGCTTCGATACTTGAAAATCATCAAACTACTGAGGGGGTCAGAATCCCTAAGGCTCTCGTCCCTTACACTAAGTTTGAGATACTCGATTAATTTTAATGATAAATGATGAAATATGAATGCTTTAATATTTCATCACTTATACTTTGACCTCTGTTTTTGACAAACGATAAAGAAAAATGGCTTCTCCTAAAGAAAGTCGAAAACCCACTGCTGCGGGGCTATTAATCGCATTGGGGTTTATTTTCGGCGATATTGGTACATCTCCCCTGTACGTTCTCAAAGCCATCATTGGCAATGATGAGGTCTCTCCCGAACTCATTTATGGCAGCCTTTCCTGCATTTTTTGGACTCTAATATTCATTACCTCCTTCAAATATGTCTATTTAGCACTAAAAGCGGATAATCGCGGCGAAGGTGGCATCTTCGCTTTGTATGCACGAGTCCGTCGTTACCGAGCAAGATGGGCAATTTTCCCCGCCATGATTGGCTGTGCAACGCTTATGGCAGACGGTTTTTTAACCCCTGCTATCAGCGTTTCTGCGGCAGTTGAAGGCAGTCTGCGTATCTATCCCGAATTACAAACAATGCCCATTGTTATTGGTATTTTGATTGTTATTTTCGTTTGGCAACAATTTGGCGCACAACTTTTAGCCAAATGGTTTGGCTACGTTATGCTCACATGGTTTTGTGTCATTGGCGGTATTGGTTTGAGTGAAGTCATAAAGCACCCCTCAGTATTAGCTGCATTAAATCCTCTTTATGCCATCAAGTTTGTACTAAACTATGAAAGTAGTAGCACAGGTCTGACAGGATTTTTACTGTTAGGTGCTGTTTTTTTATGTACCACAGGCTGCGAGGCATTATATTCTGATTTAGGTAGATGTGGTAAAAACAATATTCGTTGGGCATGGCTTATCGTTTTGCCTTGTTTGATGCTTAATTATTTAGGACAAGGCGCGTGGGCACTGCAATATCAAGGGCAAAAACTGCCCGAACTCGTCAGAAATGTCGGCGTATTCTTTGCCATGCTGCCCGAAAGTTGGGTCTCTTTTATGGTCGTTTTAGGCGTTGTTGTCGCCATTATAGTCAGCGAAGCCTTAATTGCAGGGGTATTTACAATGGTCAATGAAGCGATAAAATTAAAATTATGGTTCAATATGAAGGTCAGTTATCCTGCACAGATGCGTGGACAGGTTTATTTACCTCTTTTAAATTGGTTTTTATTAGGCGGTTGCTTAACGACTGTTTTGATATTCGAACAATCATCAAACATGGAACAGGCGTATGGTTTGGCTATCGTTATTGATATGATTATGACCACGTCTTTGCTGCTTCATTTCATCCACATGAGAAACCATTCCTTACGACGTGCCATTGTCATTGGTTTGGTCTTTGGCGGTTTTGAAATCATGTTTTTAGTCGCAAATCTGCATAAATTAGCCTTTGGCGGTTGGTACACATTGGGCTTAGCGGCTATCATCTTTTTAGGCGTTTTTGTCTTTTGGCGTGGACAACGGATTCGGAAAAAGCACGCCAATTTCGTTCCTTTCGAGACATTTTTGCCCATTTTGAAAGATGTTATGGCAGATACCACCATTCCTCGAACGGCGACGAACCTCGTTTATATGACCATGTCAGATGATGAAAAAAAGATTGACTCCAATATTTTGTACTCAATCTTCAAGAAAAAACCTAAAAGAGCCGACATTTATTGGTTTGTCCACGTGACGATTACAGATGCCCCTTTTACAAAAAAAGTCTTCGTTCACCCCCTTATCCCAGGAAAAGTATTTTATGTCCATCTCAAATTCGGTTTCAAAGTAGAACATAAAATTAATCGCATTTTCAAGGACATTATACTCAAAATGCAAGACAATGGTGAAGTAGATGAACGAAGCCACTACCCAAGCCTACGTCGTTATGACATTCCTGCGGACTTTAAATTCATTCTGCTCAACAGCCGCGTGTCGGCTGACGATGCATTATCTCCTTTTGAACAATTCATCGTCCGCTCATACCGCATTCTAAAAAACATAGCCGTTCCACCTGCTATTGACTTTGGCTTAGAAGGCGGCAATTTTGAGGTTGAAACCGTTCCCATAAATGTCGCACCACCACAGGAAATTACGCTTGATAGACAATATTAAGACCTAAAAGGACTTTTGAGATTAAAGATTTCACGACATATTCTAAGATAACTAAACACTTTGCTCAATAATGCTGTTTTAACTATTCAAAATAGGGTTTTCTTACAAAAAAAACCTACTATTCAAAAACAGTAAAATACTGAGGGGGGTGTGTTTTATCAATCTTTAGCATTGATTTTAAAATAGTTACACCTTTCCAAAAGTTCTGAAACTTTTGGAAAGGTATTTTACAAATCTTAAAACCTAAATCATACTGTTTAACCATTATCTATATTTGAAACACAATGAAAATCAAACCATTAGTCTATATACTTGCCCTAAGCAGCATTTTTATGGCTTGCGAAAAAGAGTTCGTCCCTAATTTACCAACCGTCAGCGAAGAGGTCGTTGTTGAAGGATATATCGAAGCAGGACACAACCCAACACCGCCTTATGTCATTTTGACCAAAAGCCTCCCTTTTTTCAAGGAATTAAGCAGTTTCAACAACGTTTTTGTCGAAGGGGCAGAGGTTTGGATTTCAAATGGTACGGACAGCACACGCTTACAAGAGTTTTGCTGGAAAAATTTAGACCCCTCAGTAAAAAAACAAGCCGCTTTGTTTTTTGGCATCAATGCAGATAGTGTTAGCGCAGATTTTAACTTTTGTGTTTACATTGATTTTGCTCAAAAAATAAAAGGTGAAATTGGTAAAACCTATACTTTACGCATCAAAACAAAGGAAGGAAAGCAATTAAATGCCAAAACCACTATTCCCCGTGCCGTAAAAATTGATACAATTGAATTCATAAAACCGCCCGGCATCAATCAAAATGATACAATGGCACAGGCTCGTGGAACAATTACAGACCCCGCAGGACCCGATTTTTATCGCTATTTTACGTCAATTAATGGCAGTTCATACATTTCAGGGTCTAATACGGTGACAGATGACGCGTTTTTTGAAGGTCAAGTCACAAAGTTTAATTTACTCAATAGTGCAAATGAAAGTGGTGAAAATTTTGGCTTGTTCCGTCGTGGCGATACCGTTTCTATTAAGTTTGCTACGATAGATAAAGCCCATTTTGATTTTTGGTCAACCCTTGAATTCAATGCTAATAATGGTGGCCCTTTTGCCTCATACACAAGGGTGAAGCACAATATTTCTGGCGGTTTGGGCATTTGGGGCGGTTATTCAGCATCGTATTACGATGTCATTGTGCCTAAAAAATGACATCATAATTTTTGAAATTTTCAGAAAGCCCCCCTCAGTATAAAAGCCCAAAATGACTTATTTTGGTCATTCAACACGCCGTCCACGTTCTGTTTTAGAATTAATTTCAACCCTTCTTATTTTTCGCAAATCAATCAAAAGAGCAGCCATTGCGCTTTGTTCAGCTGTGAGAAAGAAGCGGTCGTCATAACGGACTTTGCCAAAGCGATTTTTCCATTCCGATGCTAACAGAACATAAGAACCTTGTTTTTTAGGGTTCGGGCCGAACATCAAATAGCGTTTATCTGTTGCCGCGTCAAAACCGATGGCAAAGTGATCGTTATTTACCCTAAATAAGAAAACACCGGGTGTTCCACGAGGAATTCTAACTTCCTCTACTTTCTCTCCTTTAAATATTTTGATGCTACCACCAGAAGCAATTTCGTTTGCTCCTTCAGTTAATTTGCGCCTAATCACAATATCATCGGATAAATAAAACTGTATTTTATGCAACTCGCTGTCACTCCATTGACCCTCTTGAAGCACATTTGAGGTAAATGGTCGCAATTCTTTACTGCAAGAAGACATAAATAAGATAAAGATAAAAGCGCAAAAAAGGTTGATTGGTCTATTCATTAGATTTCATTTTATTTGTTTTAAAATATTGACTATCAACAACTTAAAAACAGGTATTATTTTTGTTGTTTAAATAATGTCTTTTATATGGCAAATTAAACATTGTTTCATAAAACTACCCGTTCTTTAAAATTGCCTTAACGGTTCTTAACACTTTTTAACGTCACAAAAACTTACATTTTGAATATTAAAACAATTGGTGACACTCTATATTTGAAAGTATTGATGCACAAATAAACATAGAAAAGAACTTAAACGTAATTATTATGAAAAATCTACACAAAGTACTGGCTATTTCCTTTTCACTCACTGCCTCTATCCTCCGAGCAGATTGCGTTTTTGAACAAGGCTTAGAATTCAAAGAGTTTGGCGTTGGGCTCATGCTTACATGGCAGACATCGGCAGAAGACAACAATCAGACATTTATCCTTGAAAAATCTGATAATGGTTCTTCATTTTCAAACATTGGCAATGTCAAAGGCAATGGAACTACGAAAGAAAAAAAGGCTTACAATTATCTTGATGTACAAGCAACCGGGAAAAAAATATTCTACCGACTCAAACAAGTTGACTTTGATGGCACTTATAGTTACAGCGAAGTATTAATTGTCAATAAAAAATTAGACAATAATCTGATTGTTGTTCAAATGACGAGCGAATCAACTTCACGCCTTTTTGCTTGTATGATTGATGCTATGGTTGCTGGTGATGCGAAACTCCAATTGCTCGATGCAAGCGGAAAGGCGGTTTGGCAAGGTAAACAAATTATGACAGAGGGCTTGAACAACGTCACCGTTGACCTTTCAGCACACCGCGAAGGCACTTATAAATTTGTCGTCTCTATGGGCAAGGAAGATGAAACCCTCGTTATTCGTAAATCGCTTGATGAAGTGGAATCTAAAATAAATGTTGCGACGACTAAAAGGGCACTAGGACCTAACAGATAATCTGTTGATAATTAATATTTTACAAAAAAGCGTTGTTATACTGAGGGGTATAGCAACGCTTTCTTTTTCTCAGAAACAGAGAGTATTTGTTTTTTTGTGTATCATTTTTAGAACTCGTTGAATATCAAGAGCTTTAGACAAAAAACGAAACATCCTCTAAAAACACATTGAAAGAGAAGAGTTTGCATCTATTTTTCTCATCTCAAGTAAAAAATCATGTGGTTTATTTATGTTTGCAAAAAATATCCAAACCATAAATAATGCTTCATGAAAAAATCAATCATTTTCTCTTTTTTGTTTTTTACAACTTTTGCTTTTAGCCAAAAGTTAGACAAACTACCTGAATCTAGCATTCCTGCCATTGAAACTGAAGTACACCTACGTTTCCTTGCTTCCAATGAACTTTTAGGGCGAAAAACGGGTGAACAGGGCAATTTAGTCGCTTCGCGTTACATTACTGAACAATTCCGCCTGAATGGTCTCAAATCGGCTGTATCGGATAATTCCTATCTTCAACCCGTTCCTTTCAAAAGTACGAAACCCGTTATTGAGGGGGCTGTTTTGGTCGGTGATTCAACCCTCAAAATCTTAGACGATTTCATCGTTGTAAGCGATAAAGGTGCTGATTTGAGTAATGTCCCCGTTGTCTTCGCCAATTATGGTTGGGCTGATGACAAAGGTTATGATGACTATAAAAGCCTCGATGTGAAGGGTAAAATTGTTGTTATTCAACTCGGAACACCGAATACAATGAAGCCTTTTGAAGCCATTCAAGCCTCGGATAAAAAAGCTAAGATTGCTGAAGAACATGGAGCTGTGGCAGTGGTCGAAATCTTTACAGCTCAAATGCCTTGGAAAAATCTGTTGCGCTTTTTTACATCTGAACGCCTGCAATTAGACATGAAAAAAGGCGACGAAAAAGAAGCTAAAATACCGCATTTGTGGATTAATGCTGCCAAAGGCGGGCTTTTTGCTAAGGATAAACTGCAAAAACTGAGTATCAAAACGGTTGACAAAGTGATAACAAATGTTATTTCTTACAATGTCGCAGGTATTTTGGAAGGGACTGACCCTAAATTAAAAAACGAATACATCGTCTTATCGGCACATTTTGACCATATCGGCATTAATCACACCAATAAAACGGATTCGATTTCAAACGGTGCGCGCGACAATGGGTTTGGTGTAACGGCTTTATTAACGGCAGCCAAAGCACTTAGTCAAGTACGGACGAAACGGTCTATTTTGCTCATCAGCTACACAGGCGAGGAAATTGGGCTTTTAGGTAGTAAATATTACGTTGAAAATCCACTTATACCGTTAAAACAATGTGTTTTTAACCTTGATTGCGATGGTGCCGGTTATGACGATACGACAATGTTGACGACGATAGGTTTGAGTCGCACGGATGCAAAAACTGAATTGGAAGCCTCTGCAAAAGCCTTTGGTTTGAAAATTGCAGACGACCCTGTACCTGAACAAAATCTTTTTGAACGTTCCGACAATTATAGTTTTGCAGTAAAAGGTATCCCTGCACTTGACTTTGCACCTGGATTTAAGGCTTTTGGTCCTGAAATTATGAAATACTATCACCAAACGGCGGACAATCCAGAAACGGTTGATTTTCCTTATTTGCACAAATATTGTCAAGCCTACGTGTATGCGGCAAGGCTGATTGCGAATCGAGCCATTGCACCCAAATGGATAGCAGGGGATAAATATGAAAAGGCGTGGAATGAATTGTTTGGGGCGAAATAGATGTCCTTTTCATAAAAAAAGCGTTGTTATACTGAGGGGGTATAACAACGCTTTTTTTATGTATTCTATTGATAATCAGCCTTGTACGAGCGTACCAACGTTTTCGCCTTTCACTAAATTGAGCAAATTGTCTTTTTTATTTATATCAAAAACGATGATAGGCATATCATTTTCTTGACACAATGTAAAAGCAGTGGTGTCCATCACTTTTAGTTGCTTGTTCAATGCTTCTTGAAAAGTTATGGTATCGTAACGCGTAGCTGTTGGGTCACGTTCAGGGTCGGCAGTATAAATACCATCAACGCGCGTACCTTTCAGAATAACATTGGCATTGATTTCACTCGCGCGCAATGCCGCCGCTGAGTCCGTTGTGAAAAACGGATTGCCCGTACCACCTGCAAAAATGACGACACGTTTTTTTTCTAAATGTCGAATCGCACGACGGCGGATGTAAGGCTCTGCTACTTCTTCGACTTTGATAGCAGACATTAAACGCGTATATAAACCGACACTTTCTAAGCCACTTTGCAAAGCCATGCCATTGATAATGGTTGCCATCATGCCCATATAGTCGCCTTGAGCACGTTCAATACCTGATTTTTCGGCTTGAATACCGCGAAATATGTTTCCACCACCAATGACGATGGCGACTTCCACTCCTAATTCGCACACTTGCTTGACTTGCAAAGCATAGTGTTGCAGCATATCGGCAGTGATACCATATTTCTGATCCCCCATGAGCGATTCGCCGCTGAGTTTTAGTAAAATGCGCTTGTATTTAAGATTGGTCATTTGTAATTGGTTAAAAGTTTGTTAGCTATTAAATTCCCCTATTTTTTTCTTAAAATACTGAGGGGGGTAAAATTAGGCGTAAAAAAAGCGAATTCCTTTCGGAACTCGCTTTTTTATTCATAAAAATATTAACCTAACTTCACATGTTTAAATTCAGTAA
>JAYTUR010000061.1:0-11531 GCA_043744475.1 Saprospiraceae bacterium
CCAATAACTCTTTTTAGGGGCGTAGCGCAGTTGGTAGCGCACTTGGTTTGGGACCAAGGGGTCGCAGGTTCGAATCCTGTCGCCCCTACTAAAAAGAAACATAAAGCCTTGACAGTCAATTGATTGTCAAGGCTTTTGTTTTTTCTATTCCTATCATTCTCACCTTATTTCTAAAAATATATGCCGTTCCACACCCAAAAAATCCAACATCGTTTTAACTTTGGAGAATTTTACGAAAAATCGTGCAACAGCACCCCCTCAGTATCAACAACCAAATTGACTCATTCAATATGACATTACAAGATTTTTTTACAATTTTAGGCGAAAATCCGTCTTATCTTCTAATTTTTTTCACACTCATACCGCTAACGGCATTGTTAGCCAACTTTATGGGAAAAGGCGAAGGCAATATGCCGCCATGGACTTTTCTTTACGCAGCCTTGATTTATCTGGTGTGCATTCCGGGCATTTTTGCTTTTTCACTCAGTATCTACCAGTTTTTATTCGACCGCCGAAGCATTATGGAGACGGACGTTTTGAGCCAAATACTGCCCGCCCTTTCCATGGTAGCAACGCTGCTCATTATTCGTCAAAACGTATCTTTTGATGCCATTCCAGGTTTTGGAAAACTATCAGGTTTGGTTATGATGATTATAGCAACCTTTGCCTTCATGTGGTTTTTAGACCGTACACACATCTATGTTATGACGTATTTACCTTTTTGGCAAGTCATTTTGTTATTCGTCGTACTATTCCTCATCATCCGTTGGGGTTGGTCAAGATTTATAACACCCAAAACGGAATAAAAGCCCCCCTCTGTATCAAATCTATTTTTCACACTCAAAATATAAAAAACATGCAGCAAAGTTCAGGCATAAATATCCGTTTACTTTTGATGCTTGGTATCATTGGTTTTTCGGTTATAAAGTATTTTTTAACATCATCTGTCAATCCTGTAACGGGTGAGAAACAACACGTTTCGATGTCTCCCCAACAAGAAATTGCGATGGGTTTGCAGTCAGCACCGCAAATGGCAGCAGAATTTGGCGGCGAATATGGCGACCCGAAAGTGCAAAATGCCATAAAAGCGATTGGCAATAAGCTCGTCCAATCCACACAAGCCAGTCAATCGCCCTATCAATTTGATTTCCATGTCCTTGCCGACCCTCAAACGATCAATGCTTTTGCTTTGCCAGGAGGACAAATTTTTATCACCATTGGTTTGCTCAAACGCTTGGAAAATGAAAATCAAATAGCAGGTGTATTAGGGCATGAAATTGGTCACGTTATCAACCGCCATTCTGCCGAACACATGTCAAAACAAGGACTTTTGCAAGGCATCGTACAAGGCGTTGCGGTGGGTGCCAGCGATGGTAGCGGCGGCATGGGCACAGCACAAATTGCTCAATATGTGGGTTCAATGGTCAATATGAAATTTGGCAGAGACGACGAATTGGAAAGTGATAAGTACGGATTACACTATATGTATGAAGCTGGTTATCAACCCGAACAAATGATTCGCGTCATGGAAATCTTAAATGAAGCATCTGGAGGGCAGCGTCAAAGCGAGTTCGCCAGCAGTCATCCAAGTCCCGAAAATCGCATTATTAAAATTAGAGAAGAGATTGCTAAAATGAAGTAATAAGTAGTCATTGGTCAATAATTGTCATTAGTCATTTTCATAAATTATTTTGTATCATGAGTCATAAAAAAATCCTGCGAAATTTTGAAAATTTCGTAAGCCTTTTCAATTCTTTTTACCAAACACGAAACCATAAAAATATCATCACTTAATCTTAAACTCACCATAAGTCATGCGCACCCGAATCGTGCTTTTTGTATTCACATCGCTTCCTACACGACCCATTACTTCCCTATGAGCCGGTTCTCTATTGTCAACCGTTGTACGCAACGAAGCGGGTTGATTCATATTGGTATAAGAACCATTCACGTCTAACAAATAACTAATAATTGGGTCAATAGAAAGCATACAATTCGTATTTGTTCCAGTGATATTGATATTGCCAAAATTGTTTTTTAAGCTGCCAATGCGTATCGTCCCATACAGACTTTCAATATCTGCATTGTTTGTTAATTTTTGAATTTTGAAACCCGTACAAAGTCCATCCACACTCAAGTTATCCACATTTAAAGCATTGATTGCTCCGTACTTACAATTTACTTTTAAATTTTCTACGTCATTTATATCGTAAGTATCGTAAGCCGATTGCAACTCCAATGAACCCATTTGATCGAAGCGAAATTGCGAATAAATGGATTTGATACGTCCATTTTTGATGCTCGGAGAAGTCAGTTTACCGTAACTCACCGTCCCATTCAAGGTGTTCAAACTACACAATTGTCCTCCACCGTAAGCCAAAACAACTGTTGCCGATGATGCACCATCTAATCGAAAATCCCCATATTTCTGGTCAATTTTTACAGCCGTCGTCAAGGCTGCAATCGTCGAATTGCCATGGCGATTTGTAATATCTAAGCGATTTCCAGCGGGCATGGTCACATCATAATCAATCCGAAAATCACAACTTTG
This sequence comes from Saprospiraceae bacterium, assembly GCA_043744475.1. Lineage (GTDB taxonomy): Bacteria > Bacteroidota > Bacteroidia > Chitinophagales > Saprospiraceae > JAAFJT01. The sequence goes on from JAYTUR010000061.1 coordinate 2,552, forward strand.
TGTATCGTTACCATTCCAAACAAGAGTGCTTTTAGAAGGATTTTCAATAATTGTCTCTGTTTTTACAAACTCTGGACCTTCAATAAAAGCAATATTGACCCGTTCAAAAACCTTATCCGCTTGCGCTTGAGAATTTGAAACCACCGTCACTTTAACTTTAACAACGACTTGCGAACCCGCCCCTGAATGCACATCAATTGTACCGTATTTGTTAGACAAAACGACCGTTGCACTCTTGTTGACGGAGAAAGTCTTATTGTAGTATTTCGTAAAGTCTTGTAAGCATCCAACTATTGAATCCTTTTTTTGACTATCGCCGAGGTCAAGGAAATGAGGGTCGTGCATAGCGCAAAGGCTTGTTGTAGCTACGAGAAATGCTAGGAAAAGCGCCTTTTTTATCTTAAATGCTATCATTTTGCTGTTTTGTTTTTTGTTTATCTTGTAAATTTCCCTTTGGACTATCACCTACATTTTCTAATACACGCTCTAAAATACCAATTTTAATTTTATAATTATCAATCACGCGGCGTACTATTTCTTCACGTGTAGAAGATGGTGCATTTTCCAATTCTGCTTTTAATTCCTCTTGAACCACATCAATTTGTTTCAAATCTGACAATACTGAGGGGTCTGTATTGTCATAACTCGCCAATTGTGTCAGTCGGGCTTGAACCTGTTGGTTATAGTATTTTTCAGTTTTTTGAAAATCAGGTGCAACTTGTTCTAACTGCTTTTCGACAAGCGTATCTGCCCTTTTTTCCATCATAAATACACCCGCCGTCGCACCTAAAATAAGCAGTGCCATAACTGCAGCCGAACGCAAAAACCACCCCTTCAGTATATGCCGCCTGAGCGCAGGTTGACTGACCTTTTTATCTATTTGAGCCCAAATTTTAAGATTTGGAATTTCTGTATCAAAATTTTTCCGATTGTCTTTAATAAAACCTTCTAAATCCAAATTCGACTCTAATTCAGGAGCGAGTTGTTGCTCTATCGCTGCCCAAATGCGCAAGTCGGGCGTTTCGGTATCAAAAGCCTCTCTATTTTCAGCGATATATTTTTCTAAATTTTTCATACTAATTTTATATTATAACTCATTGTATTTCAAAGCATTATCCAATTCGCACATGGCGTGGAGACTGCAATATCGTTCTCAATTTCGCCTTGGCGCGGCTGTACTGCGATTTTGAAGTCGCTTCATTTACGCCTAAAATAAAGCCTATTTCCTCATGGTCATAACCTTCCATGGCATATAATGTAAAAACGACACGATAACCATCGGGCAATTGCTGTATCGCTTTTTGAATTTTTGGTACATCAAAATGACTATCAGACAAAGAAAACACCGAACCTGAAAAAGAATCCGTATCAACATCTTCTGAAACAAAAGCCGCATTTTCTGTGAGTTCAGAAAGCAATAATCGCCGTTTTTTCAAATAATTAATGCAATTATTGATGACAATTCGCTTTATCCATGCGCCAATAGACGACTCAAATCGAAACGAATCAAGTTTGGAATATACATCAATAAAAGAGTTTTGCAGAACATCTTCTGCATTCTCGACAGTACCGAGCATCCGATAGCAAATGTTGTACATCGCCTTGGAATACAGCCGATACAATTCAAATTGCGCCTTACGGTCGCCCCGTTTACACGCTTCAACTATGCCATAATGTTGATCCACCTTGGTTAGTTCTTTTAGACGTCTTGATAAGTAATTACGTGATAAATGACAGATTTTATACTGAGGGGGTTGCATGAAGTTCAAATTTATAGGAAAAAATGACACTGTTTTAACATTAGGTAATTTTTTTTTCAAAGCTTTATTAAAATCCTAAAACAACAAAGCCATTGATAACACATTCATTATCAACGGCTTTGTTATTTTAAAATTTATAATTAAAATGCAAAACTCAAATTAATTTCATGTGTCGTACCCACAAAAGGCCCATAAGACCTCGTTGAATAATCGAAACCATAACCAAATTTCATATTGGTGTCGTAACCCATATTTCTACCTAAAATGAAACCAGCTTCAGCATGAATCATGCCTTGAATCGAACCGCCCACTCCTATCCAAAAGTTGTTACCTGCTTGATAACGCACATTCATATCTATACTTAAAGGTATATTTGGCACATAACGCAACCAAACCGATGGCTCAACAAAAGAGCCTTCGCCAAAAAAATGATACCAACCAGCTTGTGCATAATAATGTCTAACGCGTTGTAAACGAACGTCTTGCGTCCCAATACCTGTCGGTACACTGAGGTCTAAACCCATGATTTGAGGAATACTCGCTCCAGCATATATATAGTCTTCGTCGGCAGTGCCATCAAGCCTTTGATACCAAAACGCGCCGATGCTGAGGTCGGGATAGAACTGGGTTCGGTCTTGGTTTGCTTGAATATCGTCGGGGTCGCGGAGTTTAAGTTCCGATGTTTTAACGCGGTATTGAACGCCACCCGCCGCTAAACCAATGCTCAATCCACTGTATGCGGCATCAGAAGTAATGACTCCTGCGATGCGACCGTACAAACCTGTAAAACCCGTTGGTCCAGTTTGGTCGTTCATCAAATAACCGCCTGCGAGCATTGCTACGCCAGTGTGATCCGCAGCAAAATACTCCCCCCTCAGTATTTGAGTGGTCGGAGGTCCCGGCATATCGAGCCATTGACGGCGAACAGATACGCCCACAGAGCCTTTATGTTGGTCTGTAAAAAAGGCGTAATTAATGGCTGCGGGATTGATAACTCCTTGCATTTCGCGATATTGCGTAAAAAGCGGCATTTGTTGCGCTTGCGCAGAAGCCAAAAAGAGGGAGATAAAAGCTAAAATAGATAAGATTCTGTTCATGTACGGATTGTATCGGTTTTGGAAACGGGAAGTAAGATTGTAACATAGTTCACACTTTCAAAAAAGTGACCAAAGTTACTACTTTCTTAATTAATCTTAAAATTTTAACAAAAGATACCTTTTTTAGGTTAGTTAACAATGGATAATTTTAAATACAAATATTAACACTTAATATTCTGCGTATATTCATTTAAAACTACTTTTGTGCTTAAAATACGTTGAAATGAAAAAAATAGTCTTTCCCATATTTGTTTTTAATTTATTGATTATCAATAGTTTGCTATCACAATTAAGCATAAATGATAAAGGTAAAACTACTGAAACACCCATTAAGCCAATTGGCATTCATCACAAAGTAGGGTTACCCCCCCTCAGTATAAATGCTCAAAATAAACCGTTTACACCCTCAATCTCTACTTCTAAATCCTTAAAAAACAGCTCATTGAGCGACTTGCTTACTCCTTCTGACACTTTTAATCGTCACCGTTTTTGGTTTTTAGTAGGTACAGGCAGTGCTGCCTATATCAGTTCGATAGCTTTGCTCAATAATGTTTGGTATGCCCAATATTCACGCAGCCGTTTTCACCTTTTTGATGATGAAGGCGAATGGATGCAGATGGACAAAGCGGGACACGTCATTTCAGCTTATCAAGGTAGCAAATGGGTGTATGGGGCGATGCGTTGGTCGGGTATGAAAAACCGAAATGCCGCTTGGTTTGGTATGGCAGTCGGTACAATGTTTCAAGCGACTTTAGAAACGCTCGATGGGTTTTCAACAGAATGGGGTTTTTCATGGTCCGATATAACAGCAAATACGGCAGGTTGCGCACTTTTTGGTTTGCAACAAGCTGCATGGGACGAGCAACGTATCGTTATAAAAGTGTCAAATACACCTCGAAAATATCCTTTGACCTCAATTCCTTCAATTGATGGCTCAAAAACAACGACTATACGTGAGCGCACAAACGACCTTTATGGCAATAACTATACACAGACATTTTTTAAAGACTACAATGCGCTTATTTTTTGGGTGTCTGTCAATCCTAAAAGTTTTTATAAAGATAGCCGTTTGCCCGATTGGTTGAATGTTGCCGTCGGTTATGGCGCAGAAAATATGTACGGTGGTTATAAAAATGAATGGCCCGCTGCTGCACCTGAATTTCGGTTGTCTGATGCCGCTTACCCACGTTATAGGCAGTATTATTTGTCGTTTGACATTGATTTAAGCCGTATCAAGACGAAGTCAAAATTCATTAAAAGCCTTACACGGACGTTTAATTTCATCAAAATACCATCGCCTACCCTTGAATTTAATTCAATTGGTCAAGTCAAATTTCATCCGCTTTTGTTCTAAAAAACAGCGTTCAAAAAGCGTTTTTAGGTGATTTATACTGAGGGGGTCTCAGGTTCGGGAAATTTCAAAAATTTCCCGAACCTTTGTACGTAAACCACAAAAAAAATCAAAAAAACGTTTTTTTACCTATTTTAGCGGCTGAAATACTGTAATATCCTTTTTTTTCAATATCCAACAATCAATAGCCGTGGCAGAACAAAAAAAATATCGTGTAAACCGCCAAAAAATGGGTGGTGTCGTCTTTGGGGTTCTATTGATAACACTCATTTTGATGTTTGTATTCCGCAAAAAAGATAGTCAAATCAAAGACATTATTGTTGATATTACGCACTTGTCTGATGGTGAAAGCGATTTTATCAAGGAAAAAGACATAAATGAAATCATTAAACGGGCTTTCGAGGCGAACTTAGCCTTGTCAAAAGTGAAAGACGTTGATGTCAAACGCGTCGAAGCCGTATTGGAAAGCGATCCTTTTATTGAAAATGCGGAGGTTTATATTGATGCTTCGAGTAACTTAAACGTCAAAATTAAGCAGCGCGAACCCATTTTACGCATCATTGACAACAATAATTTGAATTACTACCTCGATAAAAATGGTATTCGGATGCCGTTATCAAAATATTTCTCCGCAAGGGTTCCTATCGTGACGGGCGCAGTTCCTCCACATGTCAATGATTTTTTGTTGCGAAAAAAATATGGCTTAAAAGATGTCTTTTTACTCGTTCAAAGGTTGAACGCTGACCCATTTTTTGCACCTATGATTCAACAAATCGTCGTTGATGCTTCTGGCGAGTTTACTTTGATACCCATTTTGGGCGACCAAAAAATACGAATTGGGACGCTCGACGACCTCGATGAGAAATTAGACCGCCTCAAAACTTTCTACAAAGAAGCCATGCCTTACGAAGGCTGGAAAACCTATCGCTCCATTTCGGTGAAATACAAAAACCAAATTGTTTGCAAAAAAAAGTAATCATTTAAAAAACACATAGCCACAAAGCATACATAGTTGTTTGATTATCAATACTGTGTGTATTTTTTAGCTATATATTTTATGATTTTTAATCATTTTAAAAAATACATATAATGGCATCTGAACTGAAAAATTTATCGCACTACGACGACTCAAACATTCCTTCGGCAAAAGAAATGACTTTCGGCATCGTTGTGTCGGATTGGAATGAACACATCACGCATACGCTTTATGAAGGATGTTTAGAAACCTTGAAAAAACATGGTGCTGCGGAAGATAAAATCTATCTCGTACAAGTCCCCGGCACTTTTGAATTGCCTGTTGCTGCCCGTTTGTTAGCTGGTCAGTACCCCTCAGTAGATGCCGTGATTTGTTTGGGTTGCGTCATCAAAGGAGAAACAAAACACGATGAATATATCAATTTGTCAGTCGCCAATGCTTTACAAAATTTGTCTATTGCCATGAGTAAACCCTTTATTTTTGGCGTTTTGACTCCTAATACCGAACAACAAGCCCTTGACCGTGCCGGTGGAAAACATGGCAATAAAGGTGTCGAAGCAGCTGTAACGGCTATCCGCATGGGTGCTTTGAAGCAAGAAATTTCAGGTCGGAAGAAAGGTAAAATTGGGTTTTAAGGGTTAAACATATTTTGGCTACCGTATTTTTTAAGAAAAACGTTATTCAATTTTTGTTCAACTCCTTGTCTTGAAGTTTGCACCACAAAATTTTTAATAAAAAGTAAAGGTATCAATCAAATAAAATTTTGAAAAAAAGCAAAAAGGTTACTAATGAATGGTTTGACGGAGTTTAAGATTAAGTTTACACACCGTATTGGATTTATACTGCATCTTTGTGGTATAAATATTGCGTATGAGTTTAGTTTTCATACATTCTTGTTGTTTAGTTGACGTCCGCTTTCCATCATGGAAGCGGATTTTTTTTTTGCTTAAAATCGTGAATATTCAAATAAGAAAATGCCCTGTTTGACATTTTGGTCGAACAGGGCATTTTTTTCAAATTAGTTATTCAGAAACAACCTCTAAAAGCACTTCTACAATATCTTCTAAGTTAGGTTTAGAAAAATAATCACCATCGGAGCCATAAGGTGGACGATGTTCTTTTGCCGTAATCGTTTTAGGTTTGGCATCAAGGTATTGATAGCCGCCTTGTTTTTCTAAAACCTCTTGCATCATATATGCCGTTCCACCACCTTCAACATCTTCATCGAGGAAAACGATGCGGCTTGTTTTTTTCAATGACGTGACAATAACATGTTCTAAATCAAAGGGCAATAAAGTTTGAACATCAATCAATTCTACCGATACACCTTGTTTGTCTAAAATCACAACAGCTTCTTGTGCAATGCGCACACATGAGCCATAAGTAACAAGCGTCACATCCACCCCCTCAGTAATCACATCTGGAAGACCCAAAGGAATGGTGAATTCGCCCATATTGTCGGGCAAACGTTCTTTCAGACGATAACCATTCAGCGATTCAATCACCAAAGCGGGGTCATCGGACTGCAAAAGCGTATTGTACATGCCAACAGCTTGAACAAAATTGCGCGGCACACATATATACATGCCTCGCAAAGCGTTGACAAGCACACCCATAGGCGAACCTGAATGCCAAATTCCCTCAAGGCGATGCCCTCTTGACCGAATGATACAAGGTGCTTGCTGCAAACCATTGGTACGATAACGTAAAGTCGTCAGGTCGTCAACAAGCGGCGCAAGACCATAATAGATATAATCGAGATACTGAATTTCGGCAAAAGTCCTCAGACCACGCATCGCCATACCGATTGCCTGCCCCATAATTGTCCATTCACGAATGCCTGTATCAAATATGCGTTCATCACCATATTTGGCTTGTAAACCAACAAAACCTTGATTCACATCGCCAATATGTCCGACATCTTCACCAAAAGCAAATACATCGTTGCGTTTTTCAAAAATGTAATCAAAATAGGCGTTTACAATTTCATAACCGTTTTTTGAAGGTGAATTGTCGGAATAAACAGGCGAAACGACAGGTATTTTCAAGGCAGCTTTTGGCGAATCACTATACAAATTTGTGCTATACCGATTATCAGCTAATTTCTTTTTTTCAAAAATCCAATCATTTAACAAAGCTAAAGATGAATCTTTGCTTGAAATCCCCCCCCTCAGTATCAAACGCAGTTGGCGGGCATTTTTCATCAATTCAAAAAGCAATGGCTCTCTCAAAGCATTTAAACTATTGAGGGCAGCATTAATTTCAACCGATTTTTCTGGATGCGCTTGAGCGATTGACGTATAAATAGCTGCCAAACGCACTTTTTCAGCATTGACGGGATTTTGAAAAGCAGCCCAAGCTTTTACTTTGGCTTCACGCGAGCGTGTTTTCGCTCGTTTTTCAATGACTATGAGTTGCTCTTCCGTTGCAAATTGTGAATCAAGAATCCATTGACGCATTTTGACATTGCTGTCAAATTCACGTTCCCATTCTAATCGTTCTTTCGATTTATACCGTTCGTGGCTGCCCGAGGTTGAATGCCCTTGTGGCTGCGTCATTTCTTGAACATGAAAAACAGAAGGAATATGTGTTCTACGTGTTTTCTCAACACCTTCTTCAAAAATTTCGCACATAGCAGCATAATCCCAAGCCTTACACGTATATATATGTATGCCATTGCCTTTTTCATCCATTTCAAAACCACGCAAAGCTTCAGAAATATTGCCTTTTGCCGTTTGCAACTCCGTCGGTACACTGATGCCATAACCATCGTCCCAAATAAAAACAGCCAATGGCACACGCATAACAGCAACGGCATTGATGGTTTCAAAAAACGCGCCCTCTGATGTACTGGCATCACCAATCGTACAAAAACAAACCTCATTGCCGTTATAAGAAAATTGAGTCGAATGACGTAATTCAGGAATTTGGCGATATTTTTTGGATGCCAATGCCAAACCAACCGCTCGAGCCATTTGACCTGCCGTTGAAGAAACATCGGAAGACATATTATAGATGTCTAAATGATTCGTCCACTCTCCAGTCTTTTTATCAACATTTGGTGTTGCAAAATGGGCATCCATCTGACGACCGCCGCTAAATGGGTCATTATCACAATCAGAATAAAGTTGTGCAAAAAACTCCTCTGGTGTAGAAACACCCAAGGCGAACATGAGTGTTTGATCGCGGTAATAACCCGCCCGCCAATCACCTTTCTTGAAAGTTCGCGCCAAAGCCACTTGTGCCGTCTCCTTCCCATCTCCGAAAATACCAAATTTTCCTTTACCTGTTAAGACTTCTCTTCGACCGATTAGGCTGATTTCACGGCTCAATACACAGAGTTCGTAATCTCTCAGCACTTCATCAATATAGGCTTTCACAGCATCAGCAAAAGAATCAATTGGGCTATCTGTAGAGGGATGAGAATCAAGTGTAATATTGAGTTCGAGATTTTCAGTCATTCTTGAATGGTTTCATATATTGGTGAGTGAAAATTAAAATCTTACTGAATTTAGACCGCAAAGGTAACAAAATTTCTTACATGTTTGTTTTACGATATAAAAATATGGTAGTTGGACATTAATATGACTTTTTTCCAAATTTAATTTCGATAATAGCCTGTTATTATGTTTCATTGGGCAAACAAATTTCTGCATTCCTCATCCCCATCCCCCCTCAGTAAAAAGTAAAAAAAATGTACTTTTGGAGTCTTTTGAATAACATTATTATTTTATGTTAAATTTTTTATTTTTATACAAATTAAAATTTTTATCATAATTTTTAATTTTATTAAATA
>JAYTUR010000062.1:0-2939 GCA_043744475.1 Saprospiraceae bacterium
CGTTCTAAATCAAGGTAATTGCGGATATAATTCACTTCTTTACTAAGGTGTACCAACGGCTCGTTACATTCATAAAGCATATAACGCATCATTTCCGACAATTTTATGACCACCTCAGGCGCGGCGTCTGACTTTTTTAGGGTCAAAGCGTACAAACTATTTAAGGTATTGAACAGAAAATGGGGGTTGATTTGGGATTTTAAAAAATTCAACTCAGTTTGCATGGTTCGGGTTTCCAAATCCCTTTGTGTTTGAGTTTGACGCACCCAATCAGAAGAAATTTTCACAATCGTCGAAATACCCGCCGTCATCAAAGAAATCAGGTAATAATAGGATTGATGCGATACTAAAAAGTCTTGGTCGTCGGGAAAATGCGCAAATTTTTGAAATAAAATATAAATCTTAATCGGTGTCATAATCAAAGCGATACCCACAAGACCGACAATATAAGTCCATAACTTATTTGGTTTCAAATACTTAGGAATCAAAAATTCACTGTTTGCATAATAGATGACGGCATAAAACAAGACATTGACTAATTCATTTGAAAAGAAGTGCATAAAAGCCGCATCGCCGCCGCGCATCTCGCTCAACGTCAATACGCAAAGCAAGACGAACCAAAAAGCCAGATGATATATGGCGCGGCGCGTCAACAGACGTTTGATATTTTTGATTAGGCTACTCATATTTTACACAAATAACGCTACGCACAAGTAAAATGAGTGTTTTTTTTAGATAGAATCGCCTGACTTATGGATAAAACAAGAACGAATGCCAAAATACATTTAGAATCACTAATTTTGCGACATGAAAATTGGTTACGATGCCAAACGCGCATTCCAAAATTTTACAGGTTTAGGCAATTACAGCCGCACCCTCATCGAGACTTTAACCACTCATTTTCCTGAAAATGAATACCACCTTTTTACGCCCAAACTGAACGACCTGCCGCGTGTCACTAAGGTCACAACGCACCCCTCAATATCAGTTCATTTACCTAAAGGAAGTCTTGGCAGAAAATTGCCTGCTTTGTGGCGTTCATACACGATAAAAAACGATATTCAAAAATCAGGCATTTCAATTTTTCATGGTTTGTCGCATGAACTACCCCTCAGTATGCCACCTAATGTACGCTCTGTGGTGACAATTCACGACTTAATTCATGAGCGTTATCCGTCGTTTTATCCTTTTATTGATAGAAAAATATATTCTTTTAAGTTCAAAAAAGCCTGTCAACAAGCCGATATTGTTGTCGCTATCAGTGAACAAACGAAACGGGATATTATTGATTTTTATAAAATTGAACCTTCTAAAATACAAGTTATTTATCAGTCTTGCGACCCTATTTTTTATAAAAATAGACCTTCTAAAAACAAGAACGAAATTGTAAAAAAATATAATTTACCGAACCAATTTATGCTTTATGTTGGCACTGTCAATGAGCGTAAGAATCTTTTAGGTTTAGTAAAAGCCTTAGAAAGCCTTGATAGTCAACACGATATGAATCTTGTGGTTATTGGAGACGGTGGTTCGTATTTTCAAACAGTAAAAAAATACGTTATCGAAAACCGTCTGCAAAAGAGGGTTTGTTTTATACCAAAAATAGAATTTACCGATTTGCCGATGATTTACGCATTGGCGCGTGTTTTCGTTTTGCCGTCATTTTTTGAAGGGTTTGGTATTCCCATCATTGAAGCATTATGGTCAGGAACGCCCATAATTTCAAGCATTAATTCCTGTTTTGAAGAAGCGGGAGGACCTGATTCCATTTACATCAATCCGCATGATATTGACGCATTGGCAACGGCAATAGACCGAGTTTGGCACGACGAAAACCTCCGCAGCCTTATGATACTGAGGGGGTTGAATTTTGTTGAAAAATTCAGCGATGAGGACATTGCAGAACAGTGGATTAAACTTTATCAGTCGCTTTTGTAAAATAAGCCGACCAAAATGAATAAATTTGCCACGCAATGAACGCTTTTCTATTTTTTATTCGTTTATCGAAAAAAAACAGCATGAAATTGATAAAAAACAGTGCTTTTTGCTTATTCTTAAGCATCTTTTGCTTGTCGTTGACAGGCTGTTATTCTTTTCGTGGCGTTACAATTTCACCTGAAACGAAAACGTTTAGCGTCAGTTTGTTTACGAGTAATGCGCAAGCTGCACCGCCGACATTGGCGCAAAATTTTACAGAAAGGTTAAAGGATAAAATCAGAAACAACACGCGTTTGAGCCTTGTTAACAACGAAAGTGCTAATTTGGCTTTTATCGGTCAAGTCGTGGGTTACGATGTTGTGGCGATTGCGCCGCAGCCCGGGCAAGTGGCTCAAACGAATCAGCTGAAAATAGCGATAAATGTGGAGTTGACGGACAGTCAAAACGAAAAAGGTTCATGGAAACAGGTTTTTACTTTTCAAGCCGATTTCCCCGGTTCAACCCAACTCTTGACCGTTCAGGACCAATTAATAAAAACGATTACCGACAAAATCCTTGAAGACAAATTTAATAAAGCATTTACTGAAAATTGGTGATGCCAAAATTAAATTTCCCAAAAAAATGCCCTATTTTGTTCCCAAAAGTTGGATATTTAACAAAAAACAAAATAAAAACACATTATTGATGCTTCTTCTTTTAGAAGTCCTGCGGACAGTATTTTTGGATAAGAAATGACTAACGAGCAATTAACAGCATATTTGCAAGACGAGAGCTATTTGTACTCCGTCAGTTATGAGGAACTTAAAACCCTTGTGATGCAATATCCGTATTCTGCTAATTTGCGTATTTTGCTCTTAAAAAAGTCCTATTTAGACCAAAATAAAGACTACGAGCGCAACCTTCAAATGTCTGCAACCTACACGACGAACCGCAAACATTTATATAAAACAATTAAAAGATTAAAATCATTTCAATTCGCTTCTCAAAACGTTATTCTTGGA
>JAYTUR010000063.1:0-11413 GCA_043744475.1 Saprospiraceae bacterium
CAAACCCAATGGATGACCTGAATACAAGACAAGTGTTTGATTATCAGTCATTTCTGACAGGTATTGCATCACCAAAAGGTATTGCGCCCAATTTTGAAAAACTGCCCCATTACCACCATAGGTAATTAACTCATGCGGATGTTTCGCTACTGAGGGGTCTAAATTGTTCTGAATCATAAGCATAATTGCTGCTGCTTGCTTGGATTTTGCGGGGTATTCACCAATTGGACGCGCGTACATATCGTATTGCGGACGAAAACGGTACATATATATGCGTCCCTGAGTCTGCAATTCCTCAGCAAATTCTTTTGCTAAAACGGCATGATGTATGGCTGGGAAATAGCGCAGAGCATTCTGGACAGCGAGTTTTTTCTCTTTATCAGTCAAAACGCCTTCAATAACCCTCTTTGGGGCGTGGGAGACTGTTGAGGTACGAAATCCCGATTCTTTCGGGGAGGGGGCTATTTTTGTGATTTTTGGCAATTCAGATGGAATGCCTTGCTTGATTTGACATTGAAAATCTATAATCTGGTTAGACATAATTAGGCGGTTTTATTCAAAAAAGTGTTTTTCTAACACGAATTTCGCGAATTTCACGAATTATTTTTTACAATAAATTTCGTGTAATTCGTGTTATAAAAATTGCTATTAAAATAATCATCGAAGGTATAAGAAATAAAAATGGCGTTATGACTTTTTGAAGAAAAAATCATAACGCCATTTTTATTAGTCTTAATTAAGGATTTAGCAAATTACATTTTAACAATCTTCTGAACCTTTGGTGCAAGACTTGATTTGATTTTAGCTATGTAAACACCTTTAGGTAAATCAGCAATAGATAACACATGAGTTGTTTGGTGAGTGTCTAAAACAATGTTTTTCAATATTTTACCTTGAATATCAATGATGTCAACCGATGTTTTTTCATCAGCCAAATAATCCAAATTGATTGTTTCTGAAAATGGATTAGGATAAAAAACAGGTTCAACTTCAGCTGTTTGAGCTACCGCAACGGTTGGACTCAAAGTAAAGTTTTTTGTAACAGTTTGTGTTTTGAAGGTTGCGACCACGCGCCAAGTGCCTGTCGAACTACTTGGTAAAGTCAGCGACCAGTACCACCACGAAGCATTATAGGTATCAGGAGACGTATGTGACCACGTCGTAAAAACGCTGTTGTCAGGTTTGTAAACCGTATAATTTGCCACATCGCCTTGTGTTTGGTCATGGAAATATCCCGTCACAAAGAGTTTATTGCCGTAAGCAAATTGAGTCGCATCGTTTGGAATGTCTTTATAAGTTGTACAATCGCCATATACTGAGGGGGCAGTGCCTAATTGTAAACGATTGAGCATCGGTTCGCGCCATGGTTTTTGATTTGTCCACCAAGTCGTGGTATTGAGAGTGTTGCATGAACCTGAATATGGGTCAATCAATTTGCCCGCACTATTATAGACCTCAAAATGCAAATGTGGTCCCGTTGAGCAGCCCGAACTGCCCACAACGCCTAAATATTCGCCTTTGGCAACCGACTGACCAACGGCTTTTGTGGTTTGCGAATTTTTTTTCATGTGTCCATACCACGAAATCGAGTTGTCGGCATGGCGGATATAAACGGCATTCCAATCGTAATTGATGCAAGCACAATGATGGTCTTCAAAGCCGTCAATTTTGTTGACAATAACACCCGCTTCGGCAGCGATGATTTCAAGAGAGTTGTCATCCATGCGTTTCCACTGAAAAGGCCAAGTGAAAATATCTACACCTTTATGCCCATCATAAGTGCGTGTATTGCAATTATAGTCTTGAATACTGCCAGTTGCTGTATTTTGGTCAACAAAATTACTGATGCCGTAATAACTTGGGTCAGTATCGAAGCCTGCTGCTTGGCGCAAGGGCCAGTCGAAGGCAACGGCTTGAGGCGATAGGCGTAACTGCGTAAATGCGCCCGATTGTTCAAGACGTTCGATGCTCTCATCGTTTAGTTTTTGGATAGTCGCACGGGCAGCAGGAGATAAGCAATCTGTCTTTTCCATTTGAAATTCGCCGCCGCCTAAAGGTTTTACTGCGGGGGTGCTCGGTTGGCAAAAAGCAGCGAAAGAGAGGAATAAAGAGAAGAAAGTGTAATGAAAACGATTCATTTATTGCAAGATTAAGTGATTAATGTGTTTATATATGGTCAAAAAGTTAAGACTCAGATACACGCTCTTTTATTTTTGAGAATGCTTGCAGCCTACACGTTTGAGAAACGGCAAAGGTTGCATCAATCACTCATCAATAACCAAACCATTAATATCAAATAAGCCATAAAAAGTAATGAAATGCCTAAAAATACTGAGGGGTCTCATCTATCGAAACAGACGACACCCCTCGGCAATATAAAGTGTTTCAACCCTTAAAAAATCTTAAAATGAATACATGTAAAAAACATATATTGTTACATTTTCATTTTGTATAGTTTTAATAATTAATACTTTACAAAATGAAAGTGTTTATTTGATTATTATTGTTTCGATTCTTGAGAATGTAAAGTAGATATGTTCAGTTCTGGGAAAATTGCCTGTATTTTAAAAAAAAAGGACGATTGCGCTTTTTATGGTCACTTTTCAAATGATGCTGCAAGTTAAGATTTTTGTTAGAATAATTATCATATAAATCAAACATTTTTCTGTCATTAACAAAAGTAGGGCGGAATTTATTCCGCCCATAACGCAAAAATCTTTGATTATAAAGTTTCGTCATTGATTATGTCGTTTTTTTTGGCGGAATAAATTTCGTCCTACTAAATCGTACTCGACATTTTAGAATTTTGAAATCATATCAAGTAATCTATGATAAAATTCTATTTTTGCGCTCAAATTCAATTATCAAACTTAAAACTCGACAGGAATGAATCTTGATTTTAAGGCTAAGAAAGCCCTTGTACGTGTGGATTTCAACGTCCCACTTGATAAAAAAACCTTAGCGATTACAGATGATACGCGTATGCGTGCGGCTGTGCCAACCATCAAAGCGATTCTCGAAAACGGCGGCGCGGTCATTTTAATGAGCCATTTTGACCGTCCTTTGAAAAAACTTAAAGAAGACGGTTCTGTTGACGTTGAGCGTTTTACACTGCGTCATTTAGTGCCTCATTTGAGCGAATTGCTCGGTTGCCCTATCCAATTTGCTAACGATTGTTTGGGTGAAGAAGCCGTTGAAAAATCTAAAAATTTGAAGGCTGACGAGGTATTATTGCTTGAAAATACACGTTTTCATAAAGGCGAAGAGAAAGGTGATATCGAAATGGCTAAAAAACTAGCTGCTTTGGGCGATATTTATGTCAACGATGCCTTCGGAACGGCGCACCGTGCTCATGCTTCAACAACAACAGTAGCGCAGTTTTTTGATAAAAACCATAAGACTTTTGGCTATTTGATGCAAGCCGAAGTTGACAATGCCGACCGTGTTTTGAACAATCCTGAAAAGCCTTTTACGGCGATTGTCGGCGGTGCAAAAGTGAGTGATAAGATATTAATTTTGGAACGTTTGATTGATTCTGTTGACAATCTAATCATCGGTGGCGGCATGGCTTACACGTTTTTCAAGGCAATGGGTGGGCAAATCGGTAATTCATTGTGCGAAAATGACCGCTTAGACCATGCCCTTGCTTTGATAGAAAAAGCAAAGGAAAAAGGCGTAAAAATCTTATTACCTCCTGATTCATTAATTGCCGATAAATTCGATGCCGAAGCCAATACGCAAGTCACTGCGAGCAATGCAATTCCTGACGGTTGGATGGGTTTGGACATTGGTTCTGAAGCTATTAAATTGTTCAACGAAACCATAAAAGCTTCAAAGACAATACTTTGGAATGGTCCAATGGGTGTTTTTGAAATACCTAAATTTGCAGTTGGGACAAAAGAAATCGCTTTGGCGGTGGCAGCTGCTACTACTGATGGGGCATTTTCGCTCGTCGGTGGCGGTGATTCTGTGGCGGCGGTGACGCAAATGGGCTTAGAAAAACAAGTCAGTTTTGTATCAACCGGTGGTGGTGCGATGTTAGAGTTTTTGGAAGGCAAAGAATTGCCAGGCATTGCAGCTATGAACGCTTAATTTTTATAAAAATACTGAGGGGGACAATTCAATACGTTGGATTGCCTCTTTTCGTTTTTAGGTCATGAAAAAGGCAATTCTATGTCTAAAAAAAACGTTTATTTATTCTGTTTTCTTTGAAAGCAAATTGTTTTTCAACAAATAATATCAATGAATGAAACGCTTTACTTTTATCTTTTTCATAATTTTAACTTATGGGCTTTCTGCTCAACCATCTTCAAATTCTGTCAGATTAACAAAGTTGGAAATGGATTCGCTAAGTGCAGGTATCGCTTCGTCTTATCTTAAAGAGAAAATTGAATCATCATTTAAGACGCAGCAAGCGAAACGGGATAGTTTTATTCAAACCAATATCATCAATAAGCCTATTCCCGATTTTGATGCAAGAGATACTACGGGCATTATGCATCGTCCTTCGATGTATCGTGGTCGGGTTTGGTTGGTGCATTTTTGGCATATCTGGGACAATTCTTTTCAATATGAAATTCCTGAACTCAATGCCGTTGTTGATTCATTACGTGGAGAAGGTGTTGAAGTTCTATCATTTATAAATTATAGTTTAGGTGAAAGTGAGAAAAAATATTTGCTCAATAAACCTATTCGGTTTCCAATAATTGAAAATTCTGAAAAATTTGGGAATGAGATTTTTGGGACTCATTTACCCCGTCCTTTTGTTGGTATTATTGATAAAAAAGGTGTTTGTCGCTATTTTTATGATGGTTATAAATTGCATTTGGGTTTTAAATATGGCAATCGAAATGAGTTGCTTGAAGAAAATAGGCGCATTCAACCGAACTACGATTTTATGGAAAAAGTTAAGCTGCTTTTAAAAGAATAAAAGAGTTAGAAACATTACTGAGGGGGTAATTTTTTGCACAACGAATCTTTTTTCAACAAAACCGATTTACCTTTGCGAAGAAATGCCCACATTAACTTCTGCCAAACGGCTTTATGACATGCCTTTGTTGCTCCTTTGTGCGAGTAATTTCTTCTTTTCTGCCAGTTTTCAGATGCTTATCCCCGAACTGCCCGACCATTTGACCTCATTAGGCGGCGCAGATTATAAAGGTTACATTATTGCTCTTTTTACTTTGACCGCAGGTATCAGCCGACCATTCAGCGGTAAATTGACGGACTCGATTGGGCGGGTGCCGATTATGGTTTTTGGCTCATTGGTCTGCGTTTTGTGCAGTGCGTTGTATCCCTTTATGACCACCGTCTTTGGCTTTCTGCTCTTGCGTTTAGCACATGGTTTTTCAACAGGATTCAAACCGACCGCAACGGCAGCTTACGTCGCCGACATTGTCGCGATGGAACGTCGCGGTGAAGCCATGTCTGCTATTGGCATCAGTAGCAGCATTGGTTTTAGCGTCGGACCCGTCATTGGCAGTTGGATTACTGAGGGGTATGGTTTTACGGGTTTGTGTATTTTATCGTCTGTTTCAGCATTGTTATCGGTTGTTATTTTAGTGAAAAATATGGACGAAACGCTTGCTGTCCCTCAACCTTTTTCATTTAAATTATTGAAAATCAATCGTTTTGAAATATTTGAACCTGCGGCTATGCCCACCTTTATTGTTCAGTTTCTGACATCTTTTGCATCAGGCACTTGTTTGACATTAATGCCCGATTTGACAAAACAGATTGGTATTGGCAACAAAGGCTTGTTTTTTGCTGTCTTCACTGCGTCCTCTTTGGTCATTCGTTTGGTCGCTGCAAAAGCGTCGGATAAGCATGGTCGTGTGCTTGTTTTGCAGTGGTCAACTTTGTCTATTATCCTTTCGATGGTCATTATTGCGTGGTTTCATTCGGTGATGGCTTTCATTGTTGCAGGCGTGATTTATGGCATTGGTTGGGGTTTGAGTACACCGACATTGCAGGCATGGGCGGTGGATTTGGTCTCACCTGAAAGCCGTGGGCGCGGTTTGGCGACGATGTTTATTGCCCTTGAAGCGGGCATTGGGGTAGGCGCGTGGCTTTCGCAAGCCTTGTATCAGAATGACCCTAATCGCATGAGTTTAGCATTTGAGGTGTCGGCTTTATTGGCGTTAATGGCTTTGCTTTATTTGTTTTTTCGTAAGAAGTAAGTTTTTATACTACATTTGCTACATAAGTATGCGGAACGAATACATTACTATTACTCACTGTTCCTCGCTTCGCTCGAAATACGTACCTCAAAAGGTTTTTTTAGGATTCGATGTACTTTTTTAATGAAAAATCAGAGATTTTTCATTAAAAAAGTACATCGAATCCAATAGAATTAACTCTTGTACGCTTTTTTTTGCTTCCAAAAAAACAGTGAGTAATAGTAATATATTTGTTTTTCTTACACAACATCACACAATTTACATTGAGAATATGCTTAATCATTGGCTTAAACCGCTTTCTCCTGACCTCTTTTCTGACCTCGAAGAATGGCATTTCGGTAAAAAAATCACCATTCATACTGAGGGGGTCGAATTAGATTTGAAATCTACAAAAATCGCTATTGTCGGCATCAACGGTGCAGAAGCGGACGCTGTAAGGACGATACTTTATTCGTTGAGTTTTCCTTTTACGAAACTAAATATCACCGATTTGGGAAATATGCGTAAGCAAGACCCGTCTTTTATCATTCCGTTATTGACCGAATTGTTACAAGGCGATATTGTCCCAATTCTCATTGGTCAATCAGAAACAGCTATTTTACCGCAATTTCAAGCCTTTCATGCGCGTAAAAATTCTGTTAATTTGGCAATTATTGACGAAAAGATTAGGTTTTCACCTTTCTCAAAAGCGGACAATCTATTTTTGCATAATATACTGGAAGACAATCACTTATTCAATCTCAGCTTTATCGGTTTTCAATCGCATTATACCGACCCCTCAGTATTAAGCCTGTTGGAGAAAAGACATTTTGAGCTCATTCGTTTGGGCAAACTACGATCTGAACTTGAAGATATTGAACCGATTATCCGCGATGCCGATTTGGTCAGTTTTAACCTTGCCGCTATGAAAATGAGCGATGCACCTGGGCAAATCAACGGTTCGCCAAGCGGTTTAACGTCGGAAGAAGCCTGTCAAATTGCTCGATATGCGGGCATGAGCGACAAATTAACAAGTTTTGGTATTTATGGCTATCGTAAAAAATTTGATAGCCTTGACCAAGCAACGGCGCAAGTGGTGGCACAAATGATTTGGTACTTCGCTGATGGTTTTTACAATCGAAAACAGGACTTTCCAATTCAAAAAGCGTTCAATCAACTGATGCAATACATCGTGCATGTCAAGTCTTTCGATGAACAATTGACGTTTTGGCGCAGCAATAAAAGTGGTCGTTGGTGGATGGAAATTCCTGTAAAAACACGTAAAAAACACGTTCGGCATCGGCTGATTCCATGTGCTTATAATGATTATTTGCAAGCCTGTAATGATGACTTGCCTGAACGGTTAATCCTTGCATATCAACGGTTTACATAAGATATTCGTACAACTTTTGGAAAATTTTAAACTTTCCAAAAGTTTGATGACCTTACTAAAATTCCAATAATTCTCCTCCCCAAAGCAGCGTTTCCAAAACATAAAGCATCTCTTTTTTAATTGTCCAAAAACCGATTTATTTTTGGCATCAGAGCATTGAAAAAACCTTAAATGACAGAACGTGACGGAATTTGAACTCATACAGGGCTGCATACGAGAAGACCGCCGTACGCAACGAGAGTTGTTCAACCGCTATGCGGGAAAAATGATGACTGTATGCCTGCGTTATGCCCGCCACAGAATGGAAGCAGAAGATTTGTTACAAGACTCGTTCATAAAAATATTCGACCATATCCAATCTTTTGAAGGAAAAGGCTCTTTTGAAGGGTGGATACGGCGCATTGTGGTTAATACAGCCTTAAAAAACGTCAGTCGGCACTCATTTCAGAAAGAAGGTATTGGTTTGGAAGGCATCCAAGAGTCATCGGAGGACCCCTCAGTATTTTCGCACCTTTCAGAGCAAGAGTTGCTGGGTCTGATTTCGAGCCTTCCCAATGGCTATCGCATTTGTTTCAATTTATATGTTATCGAGGGTTTTAGTCATCGTGAAATAGGGGAAATGCTGCACATCGAAGAAAGTACGTCCCGTTCTCAATTGGTCAAAGCGCGGAATATGTTGCAAAATATGGTTCTAAAGTCTCAAAAAATCACAATATGAACAAAGACAAACATCCATACGACGATTTTTTTCAGAAAAAACTCGACAACCACGAGTCCTCTGTCCCAGACGATTTGTTTAATCGCTTGATGACTGACCGTTCGATGCGCGAAAAACTCAATAAACACGATTCACCTGTTAACGACGGTATTTTCAATCAACTCATGCGAAATCGTGAAGGTTCGGACGAATTGCCTTCGGACGCACCGCTACGTGAACGACTTGTGGCGCATGATACGGATGTGACAAAACCGACTTTTGATGAGATTATAATAGAACGTGAATGGCGGCGGCGGGCTTTGGTTTGGCGTTCGGGTGCCGCTATTTTATTATTTTTTATAGCTTATTTAATGTTTTTAAATCGTGATTTTATTTTTAACAACGATAAAACAAAAACAGAAAATGCTATTAATTTTAATCAAAATAGCTCACAAGCAGATAATGATTTTAACCAAAATAAAGAAGATAAATCATTGGCTCTTAAAGAAGATAAATTGATTGTTGAAAATAAAAATAAAATTATTGAAAATTTTAAAATAAAAAACAATAAAGATAAAATCACTAAAAATGTTGATAAAATCATTAGTAATAATGATAAAGTTGTTAAAAACAAAACAAAATTATTTAATAATAATAATAATAATAATAAATCAATAGGTGTTAAAAAAGATAAATCATTTAAAAATGATGATAAAATAGCAGTAAGTAATAATAATTCAACAACAAATAATAACAATTCAAAAAATATTGAAGGCGGCATTTCAAAATTCAAACAAATAGACAATCAAGGAAAAGATGTTAATAATAATACCTTAAACACGGGTTCTAATTCGGCAAATATAATCACTGAACACGCAGCCTTGCAACAAATTATCATTCCCACAACACCCACTAATGCGGACAATAGTTCAGTATTAGTATCAGGAGATAAAGGAGTTGAGGACAAAGATTTGAAAACGGATAATCGTCTCGGTTTCTCTGCTTTGTCTTCGACTCCCGATGCTCCAAATTTGGCATTTGATAATTTGAGTATTTTAAAGGTGAAAAATATTGCTGTACCAACCAAAACCTTAGAAAATCCATGCGCTGGACCCGGTGACGGTTGCCCAACTTTTGGAAAAAAACGGCTACGCGGCGAAGGTGGACGCGCTGTGCTTATAGATATATATGGTGCGCCAGAGTACGCTTTCCGCCGTTTGTCTGAAAATTTACCTGAAAATGCGAGCTATTTACGGGCGCGTGATTCTGTCGAAAAGGCTTGGTATGCGTTCAGTATGGGCGCGCGTGTTTCTCTTGTTTTTAGCAATGGTTTGGCTTTACGGACGGGTTTTGTGTATGCTCAAACGAACGAAAGGGCTGTTTTTGACAGTTTGGGTATTGGTTCAAAAACAGTAAAAGAGACTTACGTGCCACGAACGGGCGGCGGTCAAGATACGATTCGCACAACATCAATTACAAGTGGTATTTTCCGTTCGACATTCTATAATCGCTATCGCTCGATTGACATTCCTTTGCAATTGGGTTTTGAATTCTCGCTCAATGATTATTGGTCATTTAGTGTCAATGGTGGTGCTAATTTCAATGTTTCTGCTTGGCGCAAAGCCGATATTTTGGCTGACAAAGGCACGAGGCAAGCCGTTTCAAGCGGTTTTGGCGAATCCAACCCCGTTTTTAACAATACGTTGGGTATCAGTATTTTTGGCAGCGTTGCCGCTTATCGGCAGTTAACAGGCAATTTGCAATTGGTCATTGAGCCTTCATTTAGGCATTATTTGCAACCCATAACCCGCAGCGATTATGGGTTGAAACAGGCATACACGAATGGCGGTTTGATTTTAGGTTTGCGCTATCGTCTATAATTTTTTTTTAAAAACAAAGCAGCATTTTTAATACTCAAAGACTCTACTTTTTAACGACAATATTGAAACACAATAGTAGCTACTTGTCTTTTCCAAAATCATTTTAGGTTGATTGTCAATAGTTTATACACGTTTTATTTTCAAAAAGACATTGAATAAATGAAAAAAATTTCATACTATATAACGGCTTTTTTATTTGTAATAGCCGCGGCAAGTTGCAAGAAAGACAGCACTGAATTTATACCTTTAGAGACCATTACGCATGTCGAAGGCGATACAGTTTGGGACAATGACCTTTCGACAAAAAACAATTTGTCAACGTCACTTTTACCCCCCCTCAGTATAGAGAAGCTTGTGGCGCAATTCAGTGCTGACCCTAAATTAGATACATGCAATGCGGAACGCGGTGGGACAATAATCGTACCCGACAATGTGACAGTAACGATACCGGCAAGTGCTTGTGTTAACCTACTAAACAAGCCTTGCACGGGTAAATTGGACGTGGAAATATTGGTTTTGAGGAAAAAAGGAGACTTTATAGCCTATAATTTACCGACTACCTCGCTTGATAGGCAGTTGGTTTCAGGTGGGGTTGTCTCGGTTAAAATTCGTCAAAATGGTCAAGAAGTCAAATTAGCAGCTGGAAAAATAATAAAACTTCGGTATGTGATGGCTGAACTTGACAACCAAATGCAGCTTTTTGAAGGCAAAATTTATGGACGTTTTGGGTTTGATTGGTTGCCAATATCTGTTACTAATACGAGTAGTGTGAGGTCAACACTCACAAATTGGGCAGATTCTTCGCAACAACGCAAAGGTTACGAAATGGTATTAGACCGTTTTGGATTGATTAACTGTGATAAATTTAGTGGCGATACGCTCAATTTTAATAACACTTTCAAAGTGTCTTTACCTGAAACATTTACGAATGTTAATACTTCGGTTTATGTGGCGTTCAAAAATTTGAATTCTGTGGTGACTTTGTCGGGTAATGCGAGTGCGAAGGCATTTGTCGTATCAGGACATGGTTTACCAATGGGAAAAGCGGTTACAATTATAACAATGAGTTACATTAAAGATAAGTTTTATTTTGCAAAACAAGAAGCAACCATTCAAACCACAATAGGGCAGACCGTTCGATTAACGCCTGTTGTTATGGAAAAAGAAGAAATAAAAGCCTTACTCAATTCATTGTAGTTTATTGATAGTCAATATTTTATACGACTTAATTTTAGTCTTCAAAACATAAAAAACAATTCTCATTCCTTCATGTTCTGAATATAGT
>JAYTUR010000064.1:0-11412 GCA_043744475.1 Saprospiraceae bacterium
AATCCAACCCAAAATAGCGGCAATCGGTGTACCCAATTGATGGGCCGTCTCCTTCGCCATGCCTACCCATACGCGATTTTGCTCACTCCGACGAGCAGAACTAAAACCTAAATAACCAAAGCCGATGAAAAAACCGATAAGAATGAATTGAAAAACGGGATAATATTTCAATAAGGTAAGCAGATGAGAATCATCAAAGTAAATTTTACTGATTATCATACCTACATCATCTTTAATCAAAACAGGTTGGCGGTTTGAAACGATAAGGTCGTCTAAAATACCCTTGATATAGGCAGTATCAGCAGATGTAGCAATCGTACTATCTAATCTCCAAAAATTACGGGCATCAATAATATTATAATGGTCATCAGTCAATATCATGGGAATTGAGGGGTCGAAAACAGCT
This sequence comes from Saprospiraceae bacterium, assembly GCA_043744475.1. Lineage (GTDB taxonomy): Bacteria > Bacteroidota > Bacteroidia > Chitinophagales > Saprospiraceae > JAAFJT01. Next base: position 407 of record JAYTUR010000064.1, read on the forward strand.
ATCGTTTCTACCAAATCACGCATGATTTGTGGTAAATTATTATAGGTTTCACCATCAACGCTACCCATTATTTCTTGCCCACGACTAAATAGCTCTAATCGTTTCTCTTCTTGTTCACGCAGTTGCACAACAAGGTAGTTCGTATAAATCGTTGATATGGCAATAATTATAACACCAATAATGCCCAAATACCATTTCCACCGCGACTTCCGGCTGTATAAATCGGTTGTTCCATTATTAAAAATTTTACTAAAAAAGGCTTTAAGAGTATTCACTATGTTAGGTTTATGATTTTCCTGAAAACGTTTAAACGGTGATAAGGTGTTTTAAGGGTAAAATTTGACAAATTTAACAATTATTAGCAATTGTAATAATAAAAAGCCGCTGATACTGAGGGGGTATCAACGGCTAAGTTTCTAAATTCAATATTTTTAAGCAGCTACTTCTGCCATCGCCTCTTCAATTTCAATTTCGTCTTCAATTTCATCTATTTCAAAACGTAAGTTGTCAACAATAAACTCTTGACGTTCTGGCGTGTTTTTGCCCATGTAATAATCTAAAATATGGTCAATATTCATATCATCGGTCATTACAACAGGCTGTAAACGGATACCTTCGCCGATAAAGTCTTGAAATTCATTGGGCGAAATTTCTCCTAAACCTTTGAATCGCGTGATTTCAGCCTTGCCCCGCAGCTTCCGAATCGCTGCTTTCTTCTCTTCTTCTGAATAACAATAATAAGTCGTTTTTTTATCACGCACACGGAAAAGTGGCGTATCGAGTATAAAAAGATGCCCATTTCTGACCAAATCAGGGAAAAATTGTAGGAAAAACGTCAATAACAATAAACGTATGTGCATACCGTCAACGTCCGCATCAGTGGCAATTACTACACGATTGTAGCGGAGGTATTCAATGCCATCTTCAATATTCAAAGCGTGTTGCAACAGATTCAATTCCTCGTTTTGATAAACAATTTTCTTCGTCAAACCATAACAATTCAAAGGCTTGCCCCGCAGCGAAAAGACCGCTTGCGTTCCGACATCTCTCGCCTTTGTCAACGAACCGCTTGCAGAGTCCCCCTCAGTAATGAAGACCGTTGTGAGGTCTGTTTTCTCAGGGTCGCCTTTTTCGTTGAGGTGAAAACGGCAATCACGCAGCTTTTTGTTGTGAATATTGGCTTTTTTAGCCCTATCATTTGCCAATTTTTTGATGCCCGCAATTTCCTTGCGCTCACGTTCATTCTGTTCGATACGCTTTTTAAGGGCTTCGGCAACTTCTTTATTTTTATGTAAAAAATCATCAAGTGCCTTTTGCAAAAAGTCACCAATAAATTTCCTAACAGAAGGTCCTTCATGTCCAATATTAAGCGACCCCAATTTCGTTTTCGTTTGCGATTCAAAAACTGGCTCTTCAACACGGACAGAAATAGCAGCAATAATAGATGTCCGAATGTCTTGCGATTCGTATTTCTTATTGAAATGGTTTCTTACCGTATCCACAATTGCCTCCCGAAAGCCTTGCAAATGCGTACCACCTTGCGTGGTGTATTGACCGTTCACAAACGAGTGGTGTTGCTCGCCGTAATGCCGCCCGTGTGTCATAGCGACTTCAATATCTTCGCCTTTCAAGAAAATAATGGGGTATTCCGTGTGTTCTTCGCCAATTTTACGGGTCAAAAGGTCATGCAGACCGTTTTTTGAAAAAATGGTTTTGCCATTAAAATTGATTTTTAAACCTGTATTCAAGTAGGCATAATTCCACAATTGCGATTCGATGAACTCCGCACGGAATTTATAATTTTTAAAAATCGTGGTATCTGGTTTGAAGTGAATCAGCGTGCCGTTTGGCTCTGTCGTTTTCCCCAATTTATGATTTTTGGTAATACCACCCATCGAAAATTCAGCCACTTTCGTCTCGCCGTCACGGAAGGCTTGCACCTTGAAATACTCCGAAAGGGCATTAGCCGCCTTCGTACCAACCCCGTTCAAACCGACCGATTTTTTAAAGGCTTTGGAGTCAAATTTGCCCGAAGTATTGATTTGGCTCACCGAATCCACGACTTTTCCAAGCGGAATGCCACGTCCAAAATCGCGGACAATGACCGTTCCTTCTTCGATTTTGATGTCAATATGTTTGCCATGACCCATGACATATTCGTCAATAGAGTTGTCAATAATCTCTTTTAATAGGACGTAAATACCATCGTCAGGGGCAGTCCCGTCACCCAATTTGCCGATATACATGCCCGGGCGTAGGCGAATATGCTCTTTCCAATCTAACGTGCGGATATTGTCGTCTTCGTATCTTACTTCTTCGTTCATAATTGATTACATATTTAAATAAATTTGAGGATTTTACTGAGGGGGTGGTTTTACGCTGAAAATTGCGACAAATGATGGTCTAAATGTAAATGCGTCAGCTGTCCCCATTGTTCACTTGGAAAATCACCAAAACCCGGGTGCGGCATCAAATGTCCATATTGTCCTTTGGCATATATATCAGCCAAATTACTTAATAAACGTTGTTTTTCAAGGGCAAATTCACGCTCATCGGTGACATAAAAACTTTTGACCGTTGGCAAATTTCGACCAAATTTGCCTTTTTTTATGCTGCGTATGACAAACCATTTAATCACCGTTTTTGACACAAAATTACTTTCATCCTTGAACGGTGTTTTGCCCGTTGCCTGTTCAATCGAAACTGAACAATGGGCAAGCATTTGAGCGATGGTCATTTTGCCCCATTGTCGCTCTGCATTGGATTGTAAATTTTCGAGACGATTTTTTATTTGTTCGTAGGACGAAGCGTCCAAAATTGTTTTTATTGCCATTATTTTTCAAATTAAGTTGTAAAACTACTTATTTGATGCAAAAATACCAATTTAAAATTAATTTATTAAAACAAAAAAAAGTAAATTTTAGTGATTTAAAACAAAAAAAACAAAATAATGGATTATAAAAGGATGCCTATAGAGATTGAATCGCCCGAAGAAATGGGTTACAGTACAATACGTTATAATTTAGCGGAAAGTTCGGTTCGTGACCTGCCGTTTAACGAATTGAATATTGACCTTTCCCAAATCGTTCTGGCGTATCCTGAACATCGTGGCAGTGTGCCGTTGCGGTCGTTGATACTTGAAAACAGCCCTAATTTTACAGTTGAAGATGTGTTGGTGACGACAGGTGCGGCTATGGCTTTATTTATGATTTCAACGACATTACTAGGCAAAAATGACCATATTGTCGTCATTCGACCCAATTATGCCACTAATTTGGAAACACCACGTGCCATTGGTTGCGACATGACGGTTGTAGATTTGGATTTTAATCAAAATTTTGACCTCGATACTGAGGGGGTGCTTCGAGCCATAAAACCCAATACAAAACTCATTAGTTTGACTAATCCGCACAATCCAACGGGCAAACTTTATACAGTTGAAACCATAAAAACCATTGTTGAAATAGCTGAAAGACACGGTTATTATTTGCTCGTAGATGAGACCTATCGGGATTTGAATTTTCAAACGCCACTATTGCCTTATACAGCTTCTTTATCTGAAAAAGTCATTTCTGTTTGTTCTTTGTCAAAAGCCTTTGGTGCGCCTGGCATTCGCATTGGTTGGTTAATTTCAAAAGATAAAGCCTTGATGCACAATTTATTAGCTGCAAAAGAGCAGATGATATTGGGTAATGCGATTATTGAAGAAGCGATTGCAGAACATTTATTAGCCATGAAGACATCGTTTTTAGAGCCCATACATGCACACATTCGCACCAATTTTGAGTACATGAAATCCTGGATGTCGAAACAATCTTTTTTGGAATGGGTTGAGCCACAGGCAGGCGTTGTGAGTTTTCCGAGATTGAAAGACGGTTTCATGTTTGATAATTTTAGTGATTTTCAAAATACTTTATACCATGATAATCAAACTGTTGTGGGTTATGGGCATTGGTTTGAACAATCTGAAAGGTATTTCCGTATTGGGTTTGGGTATCCTTCATTGGAAGATTTATCAGAAGGATTGCGACGGTTTGAATTGAGTTTGGCGAAGCATGTTTTGCGCACCTAAAATAGAATTATACTGAGGGGGCATATTGTCAGAATGTTTTTATTTCGGCAATTTTCCAAAGACGTTGAATGTACTATGAACTATCAAGCTATTGAAATACCCCCTCAGTATCTACTAACGTTCCAGCACTTTAACGACTTCAATCCAAAAAGCGGTGTTGCCACTCGCTGTTATATTGTTCAAAGATTCCTGTGGATACGCTAATTTGGTTGGTATCATCAACAAGACAATTGAGCCTTCATCAAAACAGGCTGCACTTCTTTCTAAGGCTTCAATCATGGCAAATTCAGCAAGATTTGTTGATTTTGGTAACCCATTGTATGAATCAACTGTTTTATTACTATTCAAGATAACTGAAGCATAATGAAACCAAACCCATTTTTTTTGAGCGGGTTTTATACTGTCCTTACCTTTCACGATATAATATTGTATACCCGTTGGTAATGTTTTTAATTGAGCGTTCAGTTGCCCCGATTGGTATTGTTTCGTCAAAGCGATTGTTGAATCGAGAATAGCTTTTCGGCGGTTTTGATAAAAAGGCACTAATACTGTCAATTCTTTACCTATTTCATGCAGTTTCTGTTCAAATGCTTTTTCCTGTTTATCTGCATCTGCGATATATTTTGGAAAATCTGCTGCCGCAATAATGCGATAAAGCCGTAAAAATCCTTTTTGTTGATTGCCTAAATCAAAAGTCGTACTGTCATTAGTAGATAGTTTAACCACATTATCCATTAACGCCTTTTCAATCGGTTTGTCGTTAGTCGAGCTTTCAACAACAATAAGTGCCGTATCATATAAGGAGCGAGAACTTTTAAAAATAACAGAATCACCTTGTTTTACGGTATAGTCGTAAAATACAGCATCGCCGACTTGAGGTTTTTCACCAGAACAAGACTCAAAAAGGTACAAAGCGAGGATGAGATAGTAGAAGATTGATTTTTGCATTTTTGATTTATTTTTACCACATATGTATTTATTTTCTCTTTATCATATACGGACTATGAATGACATCGTGCCATTCCGTCCATCTGACGACCAAATACCCGGACCTGGATAAAACAAAGGTCGCTTTGTAAAATATTGTTTGTTAGTAGCGTTGTTCAAACTGGCTTTTATCTCAAATTTGTTTGATATTTTAAGCGTTGCGTTTAAATCAAAAATACCATAAGACGGCACTAAACCAACTGTACCATTTGCACTGGGTGTAACAGTATTGAGTGCATCGGCAAAACTTTCGCCTGTATAGCTGTAAAGTCCTGATAGGCTGATTTTTTGGTAACGAAGGGTCACGCCGTTTCTTGAAATGATGTTGGGAACGCTTTCAATTTTATTGCCTACGATGTTGATATTGATTGTGCCAGATTTTATATTGCCTGTGGTATATCGTCCATTCATTAGGGCGGTTGAGGTGAAAATAGATAATTCTGCTCTGTCATTCAACGACCAACTGCCTTGCACAAAAATCTCCAATCCCTTTGTGAGTGAATTGCCAATATTCGTTCTGTATGTATAAAAAGTGCCTGCGCCGTCTGTTTGAGCCAATGTGCCAAAACGATTGTTGTATTGAAGAGCAAAAGCAGTCACATCCCATTTTAGAAATTGCCAATTGCCTCTGAAACCCAATTCAGCATTATAGCCATTGGCATCTTTGATATTAGGGTCAACTTTTTCGTAAACTTCTATGGGTATTAGGTCTTTAAAAATCATCGGTCGGTATGTTTGCGAGCAACCTGCGTAAATGTCCATAAACTCTTTGGGTTTGTAACTGACACTGCCTCCCAACAAAGTAAAATGATGATTGATACTGAGGGGTATCTTGTCGGTGGCATAATAAACAATTGTACCCGACATTTTGCTTTCGCCCATTTCCATTCTTGCTCCGATGTTGGCTGAAAGATTTTTCAGCAATTTGAAGTTGTTTTCGGCAAAAATCGCTGTGTTTTGCGTTTTTAAATGGACATTTCTACCCCAAGTTGGACTGACCAGAGTTAGGTCAAAATCGCTGCCTGTTGTGCCTTTGCCTTGTTGCGTTCTGTGCAAATCATTGTTCATCAACTGTACACCAACGGCAAGAGAGCTTTCTTCTCTACCTAATTTGTATTGTTTTAATACGCGCAACTCGTTGGTAAAACTATTAAATTGGTCAACATCAACTTGTCGGTTATTGTATTGATCTGTTGCTGTATTAATTGAATCTTTAATAGTTGCAGGTTTGTCAAACATAACGCTGTTTCTTGCTCCTACGACTGCCGAAGATGTAAATTGGAGTTTTGTGCTGTTCGTAATCTGCCATTTTAGCATAAAGGAAGGCACATTGATAGCAGGGTTGAAGTAATTTCTTGAACGTGTTGCTTGGGTCGGGTCAGCATTAAACATAGCATCTGTCAAAGGTCCAGGTATTCGGTAAACATAATTAGATCTTGCCCATTCCAAACGAAGCGATAAATTTTTGGTGGCATCATAAGTGAGTATAATATCTTCTGCATCATAATCCGTATGCTCGTTTTTTCGATAACCGTCTCTTGAGCGTTTAGAAATATAAGCGTAATATTTCAATTTACCGACCTTACCGCCTATAGCATTGTAGGTACTCAACAAATTGAACGAGCCGACGGCATTATAACTCTCAAAACTGAGCGGTTTGGTTGTATCGCCTTGTTTTGAAACATAATTGAGCATACCTCCAAATTGCGCCCCATATTGCAATGAACCTGTTCCTCTGACTAATTCAATGCGTTCAATGCTTTCCAAAGGCATACTATAATGACTTGCAGGATAGGCATACATATCAGAATTTGTCAATACACCGTCTTTACGAATATTAAATTCCCACCCTCTGTGTGGGTCAAGTCCGCGTGTCGAAATATTTATTTGATTGCCCGAGCCATCCATATCGTAAACAAAAACCCCTGGCACTTTAGCAAAAATTTGTCGCCCCGTTTTGTCAGTCAAGTTAGCGTCCATTTGTGTTAATGAAATGACTTCATTTTTTTTGCCTTCAAAAATGTAAGTTCCGACAATGGGTTCAAGTCGCATAACTGAATTGCGTAGGGATGAAATGCCCACGATTATAGTTGACAATTCAATAGGTTTGATAGTGTCTATTTTCGTTTGTCCAACAATATTATTATCGTTTGATGATTCCTTTTTAGACTCTTTTTGAGCAAAAGAAAGATTGAAAAGTAAAAAATGGAGACTAATAAAAAGAGTAACTTTTTTCATGAGAAAGTATTTTTTATATTAAATTGATGATGCAAAATTACTAGTATTATTCATAGAACTTATTAAAAAATAGTTAAAATGTAGCTAGAATATCCTTAGAATAAGCATATTATATACGGCTATACCATCAATATTGCACACATTTGGGCGTAGTCAAAAAGACGTAATCAATAAAAAATGAAAAAATCAAGCCACATTGGGCGGAGTAGATAAATGGAAAAGCAATTAGGTAACACGGGATTTTTAGAGCGGACGATTTGGATGCCCCCTCAGTATCAACACCTAAAAAGGACAGAGAATAATTTTACTTTTATACTTTCATGCACTGTTTTTCCGCAGGTCTTTTGAGTGTAGCGAAAAACAGGTATAGTGAAATCGTCAATCAAAAGAGCAATGCACTTAAATTGCCAAAATAGAAATAAGTTGTTTCTGGAATATAGTATTTCAAAAAATAAAACCTATCAGACAACAGTCTGATAGGTTTTATTTTTTGAAAATACCCCTCAGTATGAAAGGTATTTTGTGTCTATTATTGTACTTTTTTGAACGGTAAAGCATTGACACGGCGACCGACTTGGTAACCCATTCTGATACCTTCTGAATAGTCCATACGCCAGTGAACACCCAATGGAAGGCGTGAAAAACCATTTTCATCAGCCATTTCGTAGAAAGAATTGAAAGAGCGAGGCTTACCGTTGAAATCTGTGCGTCCTTCGTGGCAGCGGTCAGTTATAGCAACCGAGTAACCGAAAACAGAGGTTAATGCCTCCGCTGCCGCCGCACCAAAAGTAGCATGACCGCTCGGATAAGCAGGGAAAGAAGGCGTTGACCCTAAGAAACCTGTACTTGTCAAACTTGCTACATTCCAATTCGGATTGATGAATTTATTGATATAAGTCACAGGACGTTCAATATTATACACAAATTTTGAGTTCCAACAAGCGACCGACGCATCGTTGAGTGCGAGACCAACTTTAGCAGCAGCTAAGACGGCTGTTTCGAGGTTTGATTTTTCAAGAGCCAACACTTGATTACCAATAGCCAACCAACGAGCAGGTGGGCTAAATGTAAAGCCTAATACATCATCACTCCAAAACTCTGCAATCCATTGATTTTCATAGGTTTGCGGTGTTGATATAGAATAGACTTCAAGTGCTTGCGAGTAATATGCAGATGTTTTATCTTCTGAATAAGGAAGTGGGGGACGTGCTAATTTGTCTTCTTCTTTAATGGCAAAAGTCCGTACTTTACCCCAATACGGGAACATTGCTGCTTGGTTGCCAGGAGGTGTCACGACCCATTTACCCAAACCTTTAGGCGGTGAGTAACTGGCAGGACGCGCGTCAAGATATTTGTCATGTCCATCTTTATCTGTTGCGGAAAAATCCCAAACAACAGAAGCCACTCGCTGACCGTACTCACGTGAACGTTTGTAAACATCTGAACTGATGCTACTTGAATATTGTACATTCAAACTGCTTTCAAGTGAAGCGATTTTAAATTGGTCGCTGGCACGGACATTCGCGAAAAATTTTTTGAATAGAAAGGCATAAGCATTATTGACAACAGTGGGCCAATGATATTCTGAACCTTCCTCAATTAAGGGAATTTCTAAACCGGGAATACGCGGTGCCAATGATTGATAACTGGGCATACCTCTTACAGAAGATTCATAAGCAGCTAAACCTACGTAGCCTAACATACGTGCAGCAGGACATGGGCGATAGACAGCGGCGTAACGTTCGATTTGAAGAAAAAGGTCTTGCCATTGTTGAACGCTTTGAGAGTCAAAGTCTTTGACAAGTTTAGTAGGTTCTGGTGTCACATTATTGTCTTTACCACAAGCAATGACAGTGAGTGTTAGAAACACAGGTAACACGATGCGTAGTAATGATTTCATCATGGGAAAAGTCATTTTTAATTTAGTTCACGAAAATGTATTAAAAAAATGGATATTATATTTTGCTTTTCTTCGATTAAAGATAAACAAAAAAAATAAATTTATTAAAAAAAAATATGAAAATTGAACAAATAGGTGAGCTTTAGGAATCGGTAATGCAAAAATAAGGTACTTGGGTTTGCCTTGCAACATTAATTTGCTAAAAATTTTATGACAGACCCTATTTTCGTCTAATTGATGCTTAATTTTTAAAATGAACGCTTCAAAACTGAGAAAAAAACACCCCCTCAGTATTTAAGAGATACTAAACACGTTTCTTTTTCCAACGTTTATGCGACCACAACCAGTCTTCTGGTTTTTCATGCAGCAGTGTTTCGAGCCTTGTCATGAAGCGTTTTGTGACTTCTTCATCAGGCAAATCTGCGGAATTTTCAGCGAGTAATTCAAAAGTTAGTTCATAAAATCCACGTCTAACGCGTTGAATATTCATATAAAAAACAGTGGCATTCAAGGCGTGTGCATACTTATCAGTACCAGGAGGGCAAGCCGTGTCTTGACCTAAAAACGTGACCCAATGCGCTTTATCTGACCACGTGCTTTGGTCACTAACGAATGCGTAAGTCGTTGGTATTCCCTTGAAATCAACAAAAGCCTGCGCTGTTTGACCTATCGGAATGAGGATAATATCAAATTGTCCGCGTTTTTTACGCCCGTATTTTTCTATATAAATATTTGACAAAGGCTTGTAAAAACCCAGAATTGGGCTATTCACAAAAAGCGGATAGGAGATTACGCCCCATTCAAAATTGCCATAATGCGCAGCAACGTGTATCACACTCTGTCCTTTTGCCGTCAATTCATTAGTTACTGAGGGGTTCACAAAAACAAATCGGCGGCGAAAATCAGCTTCTTTCATACTGAAACCTTTGATGCTTTCCACAATAATATCTGCCATATTGCGGTAAGAACCCTTTGCAATTTGTTCAATTTCAACTTCAGATTTCAATGGAAATGAATCGCGTAATTGTTTAAATACCACATCTTTACGATAGCCAATAACTTTATATAACAACCATGCAAGGAAATCGGCGAACATATACAAAGCCCTAAAAGGTATAAGACTGAACTTGAGAACGATGAGACGGAAAAATAAATAACCTATGTATTGCATGACCTGTGTTGTTGCATTGGATTATAAAAAATAACCCTGTTTGAATTTTTTTCGCCGACAAACTTACGATTTTTACCATTATTTTTTCGTTACAACCGCCTCAATCCGCCGATTTTTAGCGCGACCAGCTTCGGTATCATTATCTGCAATTGGATTCGCTTGTCCAAAACCTTCGGAAGTAAAACGCTCGCGGACAATACCTTTTGATGCGAGGTATAACTTAACAGAAGCAGCACGTCCACGCGATAACTCTTTATTTTCGGAGGCATCGCCACGGCTGTCGGTATAGCCATTAATTTTAATTTCAACGTTTGGAAAAGCAATCAAAATTTTAGCTAAATCATCGAGTTGCGTTTTTGAACTGTCTTCCAAATCCGTTTTGTATTTGGCAAAATTGATATTTTTAAAGATGAGTGGCTTCGACAAATCGGCATTTGCGTCCGTAATTGTCGTATAAATCAAATCAAGGAAAGAACCCGTTTTCACTTTTAACTCACTATCGTTCAATTTCAAGACTTTTTCAGTTGACGCAGTCGTTCTCGTATCAGTAGGTAAAGGAGTTAATTCCGTTTTGATTGAATCCACTACGATAGGGGTAGTCGTTGGCACATCAGGTAAAGGTGTTCTTGCCATGCGTA
>JAYTUR010000065.1:0-2911 GCA_043744475.1 Saprospiraceae bacterium
CGTGTCCTTGGCGCACCCCCTCAGTAGCGGCGGCACAAGCCAATGATTTTGTTCGATTCAGAGCTGCTGCAACGCCTGAAATGAAAGAACGTTATCAAGGCATGATGCAAACCGTTTGGTCAGGTGCCAGTTCTTTTTTGGAGGAGTTTTATCTAGGTAAAGAAGGAGATACAACAGCTAACTGTTTTAAAGTTTTGTTTAAGAAAGTAAAGTAATTAGTCATTAGAAGATGTTTTAAAACCTAAAATAGATAATCATTGACTAATGACTATTTTTATCCGTTGTTTAGCCAAAAAAAATGACCCAAACGAAATAATTTAAGCCCAATGAAGCATCTTCTTCGTATATTTATACGTGGTCATTAATATATCCTTTTGACAAGTCTTGAAAAGGCAAAATCTTATTGAGTCATTCACACCTTTTTGTTTACATTAAAACGGGCATTTATTATGTTGGACAAATACCTAAATGGCATTTTGCTTTGTTGTTTACTTATTTTGCTACCTTCTATACTGAGGGGTAGTCATATTGTTGGCGGTGAAATGTCTTACAGGTTTCTCAGTCGCCAAGGCAAAAAAATTACCTATCTTTTCACAATGCGTATGTATAAAGATGTTTACAATGCACGTCCGACCGCTGATTTTGACAATCCTGCCATGATTGGCGTTTATTTACAGACCAATAACGGCTATGTTTTGTTTGGCAATAACAACGATGGTCAGGCTATTCAGCAACCTATTTTGTCACGCAATTTGGTCAATCCGAATAATATTCCTTGTTTGACACCACCACCTAATATTATTGTAGAAGAAGCTTTTTATGAATGGACGGCTACTTTGATTGATACCAATTTTAGCTACATTATTTCCTATCAGAAGTGCTGTCGGAATATGACGATTGCCAATATTTATTCGCCCAGCTCTACTGGTGCGACTTACAGCATTGAAATCACGCCAGAAGCGCAACGGTTGAACAATAGCAGCCCTTATTTTAGTTCTCGGCCGCCTATTTTTATTTGTGTCAATGAGCCTTTACGTTACAATCATGGTGCAGAAGACGCTGAAGGCGATCAATTGGTGTATCGGTTTTGTACGGCTTTTACATCCCCTCAAGGCGGCGGTGGCGGGCAAGGGTTATTGCCACCACCACCACCTTATACTCCCGTTAATTACAAACAACCAGAATTTACTGAATCGGAACCGATGGGGGGTAATCCTATTTTAAAGATTGATTCTCGAACGGGACTTATTTACGGGACACCTAATTTGATTAACCAATTTGTCGTAACGGTATGTGTGGAGGAATACCGCAATGGCATACTGTTGAGTCGTATGTATCGTGACTTTCAATTCAATGTGGTTCAATGCCAAAAGACGGTTGATGCCTTGATTCAGGCGGACTCTGTGTCAGGTAAAGATTTCTTTCTGTTTGGTTGTGAAAATGTCAATCTCAATATTCTCAACAAGAGTTATGATCGCGCACAAATCAAAACCTTTTTTTGGGAATTTGATATAAAAGGTAATATACAACGCTCATCGGACTGGAATCCATCGGTTACGTTTCCAGATACGGGCATTTATAAAGCAAAATTGAAGCTCAATGAAGGGTCTCAATGCAGTGATTCCGCTTTTTTGACTGTTCTAGTCGGCGGAAAGATAACGACAAATTTTACGGCTAAATACGATACATGCGTGCCAGGCCCGGTGGTTTTTACTGGGACTTATAAGGCGGCTTATGCCGCCAAAGAAATTTATTGGAGTTATGATGATGGGACTGGAGAGTATGATAAAACCGTTACGAGCCATCAATATGCCAACCCAGGCGTTAGAAGTGTCGTGTTTTCTGTTCGAGACAAATACAACTGTGTGGGCAAGACGACCAAACCTGTTGCGTGGCAACCTGCACCAGCCATCATCATCGTTGAACCCAATACATTTATCGGTTGTGCGCCCGCAAAGGTGGTTTTTGACAATAAATCCTTTCCATTGGATACGACTTACAATATCAAATGGGATTTTGGCGATGGAACGACAGGTAGTGCCATCAGCCCGGCACATATTTATCAGAAGGGTGGCACGTATTCCGTTCGGTTGAACATCGTTTCCCCTTTGGGCTGTAAGAAAGATGCTTTTTTTAGTAGTTGGATTAAAATTAAACCGTCTCCTGATGCTGATTTTGAATATGCTCCTCAGAAAGTGTCGCGCGTGACTCCGACGGTTTATTTCAAGGATAAATCCGTTAATGCCGTCAATTGGGAATGGTTTGTGAATCATAAAGGCGTTTCACTTAAACAAAATCCTTTTTATACTTTTAAGGATACAGGCGTTCATATCGTGACCCTGAAAGCGCGGAATACTGAGGGGTGTGTGGATTCAATTTCAAAACTCATTGATGTTGAACCTTTGGTCACTTACTTTATGCCCAATGCTTTTACACCGAACGATGATACGGATAACGATGTTTTTAAAGGCGTTGGTGTTACAGAAGGTATGAAAGCATTTGAGTTGCGGGTGGTCAATCGTTGGGGCGAAGTTATTTTTGTCTCAAATGACCCTTATGAGGGTTGGAATGGTTTGAAAAACAATAAAGGTCAGCCTTCACCACAAGGGGTATATTTGTACGAAGTGCGGTACGTGAATCCGCGACGACAAAGCGTAGGTTTGAAAGGGTATGTGACTTTGTTGCGATAAGTATGCAGAACAAATAAATTGATAAAAGGCTTTCCTATAAAAATAGCAAAAATACTACGCAAAAAAAGCGTGCTTTAAGAAAAGTCTATTAGAGTGAAGTTCATTTTTTTTAGAAACTGTTTTAAAACCTACTTCTCCCTCTTTCTCGCTTTACTCGAAAAGCGTACTTTAAAGTTTTTTTAGAGCGAAGCTGTTTTTTGAATAAAAATCAAAGATTTTTA
>JAYTUR010000066.1:0-2906 GCA_043744475.1 Saprospiraceae bacterium
CACGCGCCTATTCAAGCGCATCAAGTTTAACAGCGCATGAGGACGAAGTGCATTTAACCGTTGGGGCGGTACGTTACAATTTTAGAGGTCGTAAAAAGGAAGGCGTGGCTTCTTCTTTCCTGGCTGATAGGGTTTCAATTGGCGAAAAAGTGAAGGTTTTTGTTGAAAAAAATGAGTATTTCAAATTACCTAATGACCCAAATGCCGATATCATCATGGTGGGTCCTGGCACAGGCATTGCGCCGTTCCGTGCTTTCGTCGAGGAACGTGCAGAGATAGGTGCGGAAGGCAAAAACTGGTTGTTTTTCGGCAATCCGAACTTTACAACGGACTTTTTGTACCAAACAGAATGGCAGCAATATTTGAAAAAAGGCAATTTAGACCGCTTAGATTTAGCTTTTAGTCGCGATCAAAAGGATAAAATCTATGTTCAACATCGTCTTTTGCAAAAATCGAAACTCATTTTTGAGCGTTTGCAAAACGGTTCTTACTTTTATGTCTGTGGCGATAAAAACAAAATGGCTGGAGATGTAGAGCGTGCTTTGGTGCAAATTTCAATGAAAGAAGGTGGTTTTTCAGAAGAAAAAGCCGTTGAGTTCATCAAAGATTTGAAGAAAAAACGCCAATATTTGGAAGACGTTTATTAATAAAATTTAAACGTCCGATAGGTATTGAAAAATTTCTGAATGTAGGCTGAAAATGGCGCAATTGTTTGACAATCAAATAATTGCGCCATTTTAATTGTATAGATTTAAGGCAAGACTTTATAGCAATAAATGAATCAGTATGCATTTTATTTCTTAAATTTGCTACAATTCTATAGTTAACAAGAGAATAACTAAACAATGTACATCGCATTATGATTTCAAAAAAAATGAAATACGCTTTGAAAGCCCTCATCCATATCGCCAATGCCGAAGAAGCCTACGTGAAAACGGGTGATATTGCTGAAAAAGCACAAATCCCTAAGAAATTTCTTGAACAAATATTGTTAGAACTCAAAAAAGGGCGCATCATCAACAGCAAGCAAGGCAATGTGGGTGGCTTTTATTTTGTCAAAGAACCTAAGGACATAACACTTGCTGATATTTATCGCCTCATTGACGGACCAATTGCATTAATTCCCTGCGTATCTAAAAATTTTTATGAACCCTGTGATGATTGCATCAACGAAGATATATGTAGTATTCGTCATGCCTTGATTGAAGTCCGCGACGGCACTTTGAAGATTTTGGAAACAATAAATATTGCACAATTAGCGGAAGGTTATGTGCAAGAGGCGGTTAATTGGATGATATGACATCAAGAATAGCAATTTTAACAGAAAAAAAGTTAGTCGGAAAACACCTCAAAATGTCATTATCTAAGAATAAGACTTTTGAATTGTGGCAAAGCTTTATGATGGGTCGGAAAGAGATAATTCATTGTATTTCAACCGATTTATACTCGATGCAGATTTATGACTCACCTTCGTATTTCCAAAATTTCAATCCACATACTGAATTTGAAAAATGGGCAACCATCGAAGTTTCGGACTTCGACGCAGTTCTCGAAGGCATGGAAGCATTTACTTTAAAGGGCGGTTTATATGCCGTTTTCATTCATAAAGGAACGAGCGAAAGTGCTGCCGAAACGTTTTCATACATTATGCGTACATGGTTACCTAATTCTGAATATGAGTTGGACGATAGACCACATTTTGAAATTTTGGGCGAAAAATATATCAGAAATAGTGTTGATTCGGAGGAGGAAGTTTGGATACCGATTAAGGTGAAATAATAATATGATAAGGGATAGTTTTAGAATAAAATCGGCGCGATACTGAGGGGTATCGCGCCGATTATTATGTAATGTGGAACTTGTTCCGCGTAAATCATCAAAGCGGAACAAGTTTCACGCTACTACTAAAACAAGCCCTCAACCGACCAATAACGCTCACCTGTATCGTAATTAAACGTCAAAATACGTGAACCTTTGGGCAATTCAGTTATTTTTTGAGCAACAGCTGCCAGTGATGCACCTGTCGAAATACCCGCTAAAATGCCTTCTTCTTTCGCCAAACGTTGCGCATAATCAAACGCTTCTTCTTTGGTGACGGCAATCACACCGTCCAAAATGTCGCGGTGCAAATTGTCGGGAATAAAACCCGCGCCGATGCCTTGAAGCGGATGCGGACCTGGGGCACCGCCTGAGATAACGGGCGAAGCAGCAGGTTCAACGGCAAAAACCTTCAAATTCGGAAATTTAGGTTTCAATATTTCAGCCACACCCGTAATGTGTCCGCCTGTGCCAACACCTGTAATAAGGGCATCAAAACCGTCAGGAAAATCATTTAAAATCTCGATAGCCGTTGTTCTGCGATGGATATCAACATTGGCTTTGTTGCTAAATTGTTGCGGCATCCATGCATTCGGGTTTTCGTTGACCAATTCGGCGGCGCGTTCAATCGCACCTTTCATGCCTTTTTCGCGCGCGGTCAACTCGAAACTTGCGCCATAAGTTGCCATGATTTTGCGACGTTCGATGGACATAGATTCAGGCATAACGAGTACCAATTTGTAGCCTTTTACGGCGCAAACCAATGCCAAACCAATGCCTGTATTGCCTGAAGTTGGCTCAATAATGACACTATTTTTAGTCAAAATGCCTTTTGATTCGGCATCTTCAACCATAGCCAAAGCGATACGGTCTTTGATGCTGGCACCAGGGTTATTTCTTTCTAATTTCATAAAAACTTCATAGCCGGCAGGGAATAATTTGTTCAAACGCACATGCGGCGTGTTGCCAACGGATTGCAAAATATTGTCGAATTTCATGTCTTTATTTTATTATTTCAATGATTAAATTGCTTGTATTAAACTGATTTTGTGAAACAAAGTTACGATTATTTTTTTCAAATACTACTA
>JAYTUR010000067.1:0-2902 GCA_043744475.1 Saprospiraceae bacterium
CTTCAGTCGCTTCTTTTTCACCCAAAATAAGCATAAACGGCACACGTTTCAACTCTGTGTCGCGGATTTTACGACCAATTTTTTCGGCACGTTCATCAACGAAACCGCGAATGTCATGTTCAGCCAATTGGTTCAAAACGTCCTTCGCATAGTCGCCAAAACGGTCTGAAATTGGCAAAATCGCTACTTGGTCAGGTGTCATCCACAAAGGAAACTTGCCCGCGCAGTGTTCCGTCAAAACGCCAATGAAACGCTCCATCGAGCCAAAAGGTGCGCGGTGAATCATCACAGGGCGGTGCGTTTGATTGTCAGCACCGATATATTCCAATTCAAAACGATTCGGCAAATTGTAATCCACTTGAATTGTGCCCAACTGCCACGAACGACCAATGGCATCTTTGACCATAAAATCGAGTTTTGGACCATAAAAAGCGGCTTCTCCGTACTCAATCACCGTTTTCATATCCACTTTTTTAGTCGCTTCGATGATGGCATTTTCAGCCTTTTCCCACAAATCGTCCGCACCAATGTATTTTGAACGGTCGGTTTGGTGACGTAGAGAAATTTGAGCCGTATAGTTGTCAAAACCCATTTTTTCCAAAACGAATTGCGTCAAATTAATCACATCAATGAACTCCGCTTCCAACTGTTCGGGCATACAAAAAATATGCGCATCGTCTTGCGTAAAGCCGCGAACGCGCGTCAGACCATGCAATTCACCTGTTTGTTCGTAGCGATAAACCGTACCAAATTCCGCAAAACGCAAAGGCAATTCCTTGTAAGAACGTGGGCGATGACCGTAAATCTCGCAGTGGTGCGGACAGTTCATCGGTTTCAAAAGGAAAACTTCACCTTCACGCGGCGTTTGAATGGGTTGGAACGAATCCGCGCCATATTTTTGCCAGTGACCCGAAGTTTCATACAATTTTTTACTGCCAATATGCGGTGTAATAACAGGTTGATAACCACGTTTGATTTGCTCTTTTTTCAAAAAATCTTCCAAACGCGAACGCAAAGCCGCACCACGCGGCAACCAAATCGGCAAACCTGCGCCTACTTTTTCAGAAAACATAAACAGTTCCAACTCTTGACCGAGTTTGCGGTGGTCACGTTTTAACGCTTCCTCAATCATCGCCAAATGGTCTTTCAACTCCTGTGCTTTCGGAAATGTGATGCCATACACCCGCGTCATTTGTTTACGTGTTTCATCGCCGCGCCAATACGCACCCGCCACTTTCATCAACTTAATCGCCTTGATATTTTCCGTTGTCGGAATATGAGGTCCTTTACAAAGGTCTGTAAAATCGCCTTGTGTATAAAAAGTGATGTCGCCGTCGTTTAGCCCTTCCAAAAGTTCCAATTTATATTCGTCGCCTTTTTCTGTAAAGTACTGAATCGCATCGGCTTTTGACACGTCTTTGCGGATATAAGCACTCTTTTTACGCGCCAATTCAAGCATTTTTTCTTCAATTTTCGCAAAATCGTTGGTCGAAAGCGACTTGTCACCCAAATCCACATCGTAGTAGAAACCCGCATCAATCGCAGGACCAATGCCGAACTTAGTGCCAGGATACAACGCCTCCAACGCCTCCGCAAACAAATGCGCCGATGAATGCCAATAGGTTTTTTTCGCTTCTGGAGCGTCCCACGTCAATAATTGTAATGACACATCTTTATCAATGGGGCGGGTCAAATCGCGAACTTCGCCGTCTATTTTGGCAGCTAAAACTTTTTGAGCCAAACCCATCGAAATGCTTTTGGCGATGTCGAGTGCGGACGTGCCGCTTTCGTATTGTCGGATATTACCGTCTGGAAATGTGATGTTTATCATAAAAAACGCCTGTCGTTATAGAGTTATAAGGTGATTTTAACGGAAAATACTGAGGGGGTGTTTCGATTTCGGGTTGCGGATTTTAGATTTCGGTTAATTTATAAAAGCACACCCTAATCGAAATTGGGCGCAAATTTAGGGATTTTATTAAAACAAAAACGCCGATTGTTTGGAATCGGCGTTTTTGTTAGAAAAAACCTGCATCACAAAGCGGTCAACTCAAAACGGACAACTACCTTTGCGGCATGAAATCACAACGCGCTTTTCTTATCATCCTCGACGGTTGGGGACACGGCTTAAAACGCAAAGCCGATGCGATTACTCTCGCCAAAACGCCGTTTATTGACTCTCTTTATGTCAATTATCCAAGTTCTGAACTCATTACCTACGGCGAAGATGTCGGTTTGCCAGAAGGACAAATGGGTAATTCGGAGGTCGGACACATGAATATTGGCGCTGGTCGTGTCGTTTATCAGGAGTTGACCCGTATCAATCGCGCCATTCGGCTCAATGAATTGGCGCAAAATGAGAACTTGTTGAAGGCTCTGGCTTATGCAAAAGCGAATGACAAACCCGTTCATTTCATCGGCTTGGTAAGCGATGGTGGCGTTCACAGCCATACATCACACCTCAAAGCGCTGCTTGACATCGCGGCTACTGAGGGGTGTCGTGGCTACATCCATGCTTTCACCGATGGTCGTGATTGTGACCCTAAAAGTGGTTTGGCATATATTCAAAACGTAACAGAACATATTAGTAATCAACCTTTTAGCTTTGCTTCCGTCGTTGGTCGTTACTATGCGATGGATAGAGACAAACGTTGGGAACGTGTCAAATTGGCTTACGATTTATTGGTCAATGGCGTCGGTGAACCCGTTTCTGATATTGCTGCAGCGATGCAAAAAAATTATGATGCGGATATAACAGACGAGTTTTTGAAACCTATGAATCTGCTTCCACCCTTCGGGGGGACTGAAGGGGGCGAGGGGGTCATCAAAGACGGTGATGTCGTCATTTGTTTCAATTATCGGACAGACAGACCGCGCGAAATCAGTGAAGTTTTAACTCAAA
>JAYTUR010000068.1:0-2899 GCA_043744475.1 Saprospiraceae bacterium
GTGCCTTATACTTCCACAATTGCTTTGACAAATGCCACTTTGCCTTATGCCATTCAACTGGCAGAAAAAGGTTGGAAGCAAGCATGTAAAGAACGCAATGACTTGAAACTCGGTTTAAATATCATCAACGGAAAAGTTGTATATAAAGGTGTCGCCGATGCTTTTGATTTGCCCCTTGAAAATGTCGAAAATTTCTTATAGATTTGTTTTCTAATTCTCGAAAGGCATTAGATAAGTTTTCCGTTAATTGCGAAAACCCGAAAGGCAACACTTTCGGGTTTTTGTTTTTTATACTCTCTTTATCAATGCTTTTTTTATCTTTGAATTTGCATCAATAAAAATTCAAAAACCACTTATTTAAACTCTTGCTATGACTAAAACAACACTACTTATCTGTAATATTTTACTTTATCAAAATTTTCTTTCTGCTCAAATTGTCGTTACAGGAAAAATTAGCGACAATGACACTAAAGAACCGCTTATCGGTGCGACTGTACGCATAAATGGGCAAGGTAGTGTGACCGACATTCAAGGCTCTTACAAAATCGAATTGAGTAAAATAGGGACATTTAACGCCATCATTTCCTTCGTAGGCTATCAAAATGTGTCTAAAAACGTCTCCATTACTGAGGGGGGGCAAATTTTGAATTTTGAACTTTCAGAAGCCAATAATATGCTCCAAACAACGACTGTAACGGCAGGTAAATTTGAAAAACCTTTGTCAGAAGTCACCGTTTCTATGGATATTTTGAAGCCAAAACTCATCGAAAACGTCAATACAAGGCGTGTAGATGATGTCTTGCAGAAAGTACCGGGTGTAAATATCATGGACGGACAAGCCAATATTCGTGGTGGTTCGGGTTGGTCGTATGGGGCAGGCAGCCGCGTTTTGTTATTGGTGGATGACATTCCTGCGCTTCAAGCCGATGCGGGTTTTCCAAATTGGAAAGACATTCCTGTTGAAAATATAGAGCAAATTGAGGTCGTAAAAGGCGCAGCATCAGCCCTTTATGGCTCTTCGGCGATGAATGGTATCATCAACATTCGTTCAGGCTTTGCTAAATCTGAACCGATTACAAAATTAGCTGTATTTTATACGGCTTATTTGGCACCTAAAGACGCTCAAAAAAACTGGTGGAAAGGCAATTCTCAACCTTATGATGGTGGTTTTAGCCTCTCTCATGCTCAAAAATTTGGCAAATTTGATTTCGTAGGCACTGCTTTTTACAATAATACAAGTAGTTTTTTGAAAGGTGTGTATGACAAATATGGTCGTATTTCGTTTAACACACGTTATCGTATTACCGACCGCCTAAGTGTGGGCATCAACGCCAATCTCAATCAATCTTCGGCAAATAATTTTTTTTACTTCGCCAATCACTTAGACAGTGCCTATATCGGTGCAAAAGGCAGTTATAATTCGGGTGTCCGTCGTCGTTTTTGGGTTGACCCTTACCTCAATTATTTTGATAAAAAAGGCAATAAACACAAGATTTTAATGCGTTATTATTCTGTTGACAATGAATTAACGAACAATCAGTCCAATCAATCTCAACTTTTTTATTCTGAATATCAGTTCCAAAGACCGATGTTTGACAACAAATTGGTGGTCACGGCAGGAGCAGTCAGTGGTGGAACGACCGTGCAAGCACCGTTGTACGGCAACAACAGTTACAGTTCGCTCAACCTTGCTGCTTATGCTCAAGCAGATGCGAAATTGGATAGGCTCAATTTGTCGTTTGGTGCTCGATATGAACGCAATACGATATACGGTCCTGATACCATTATTTTCAATAAATTCTATAAAGAGGCTGCGCCAAACGCAGGACAACTCAAAGAAGCCAAACCCGTTTTTCGTTTGGGTGCAAATTATAAGGTAGGTAATGCGACTTTTTTAAGAGCTTCATGGGGGCAAGGCTACCGTTTTCCAACGATTGCGGAGTTGTATATCAACACTTTAGCTGGTGCGTTGCGTATTTTTCCAAATCCACAACTGACTTCTGAAACGGGTTGGACGGGTGAATTTGGCATCAAACAAGGTTTTAAAATAGGCGGTTTTCAAGCCTTTGCCGATGCGTCCGTTTTTCAATCGGAATACACCAGTATGATGGAATTTCAAGCAAGCGGCGACTTTCTATTTAAAGCCCGCGAGTTTGGTTTTCATTCTATCAACGTTGGCAACACCCGTATAAAAGGCTTTGAAGTAAGTGTTCAAGGGCAAGGAAAAGTAGGCGATTTTACCCCCTCAGTATTATTGGGCTACACATATATTGACCCTAAATTCAAGGAGTTTAGAAAAGTTGATAGCCTAAACTCATCGGCTAATTTCAATATATTAAAATACCGCTTTAAGCATAATGTCAAGATAGACATGGAATTAGCGCATAAAAAATTCCTTATTGGTGTTGCTGTTCTGTACAACAGTAATATGGATGCGATTGACCGCATTTTAGAACAAGACTTGCGTCCTTTATTAGGTTCGGGCGGACAACCTTTTTTAAGTATTGGAGAATTCAGAAAGGCACATAATACAGGTTTTGCAACGATTGATATTCGTGCAGCATACTTTTTTACACCAAAAATTAAGCTGACGGTCATTGGAGCTAATTTGACAAATACAGAATACACCTATCGCCCGGGCTTGTTAGAAGCTCCTCGAAATGTTCAAGTTCGTTTAGATTATCAATTTTAATTGTGAAATAATTGAACCTTCTTTTTCTAATTCAATAAATTGGGTTAAATTTGCGGCGATTTTGAAATAACCCGATGTTGGTTGAGCCAATGAGTCGGGTCTTCTATTAACTAAATACACAATATTTCAGATGGCAGTTAAAATCCGTTTGCAAAGACACGGTCGCAAAAAAGCCCCGTTTTACCACATCGTTATCGCTGATAGCCG
>JAYTUR010000069.1:0-2899 GCA_043744475.1 Saprospiraceae bacterium
CAATGATGGTTAAATTAATTCAATCAGCTTAATCAGTGGTCTAAAAAAAACATAAAATCACAACTAAATCAACAATAATGAAAGTCAACTACACCATTCTCCTGTTATGCTTTTGCATAAACCTTTTTTCACAAACGATACCGCTGCCCGAACATCCGCGTCCCGACTTCGAAAGGGCTAATTGGTTGAACCTCAATGGTTCATGGGACTTTGAGTTTGACAGTCTCAATGTTGGTTTAGATAAAAAATGGCAAAACGGACAGGCTGCTTTTTCTAAAAAAATAAACGTGCCTTTTCCTTGGGGTTCGCCTTTGTCGGGTGTGAAAGATGAGGCGGATTACGCTTGGTATAAGCGCACGATTACGGTGCCGACAACATGGACGAATCAACGCGTCTTTGTAACGATTGGCGCATCGGATTGGGAAACGACGGTGTGGCTCGATGGCGTTTTAGTCGGCAAACATCAAGGCGGATACACGCCTTTTTCTTTTGAATTGACTCAAAATATTAAAAAAGGGATCCCTCAGTATTTGGTCATTCGCGTAGATGATAAGCGTCGCGATTTTACGCTGTATGGCAAACAAGGCTATGGCAATGCACGAGGCTTGTGGCAAACGATTTATCTCGAAGGTCGTGCCAAAACGCACTTAGAAACCGTGCATTTTACGCCTGATATTGACAAAAATACAGTAAAAGCAGAAGTTTCTTTATCCAATGAATTGCTAACAGACGGCGAAATTACCTTCAAAATTAAAACGCCTAACTCGGAAATTGTTTCAAAGCACCCCCTCAGTAAAAACAAGGACAAAGCCGCTTTTGACATCTCTATTCCGAATGCTCGGCTATGGAATTTAGACGACCCTTTTTTATATGAAACGGAAATAACAATGGGAGATGATGTCGTAAAAACGTATTTTGGTATGCGTAAAATTTCTGTTGTTAACTTGCCCAATACCAATTATCCGTACATCGCTTTGAACAATCAACCGATTTATCTGCAATTGACGCTCGACCAATCTTATCATCCTGAAGGGTTTTATACGTTTCCGACGGATGATTTTATGAAAAGAGAAATTCAGTTGTGTAAAGACATCGGTTTGAACGGTTTACGTACACATATAAAAGTAGATGTGCCACGTAAGCTCTACTGGGCGGATAAATTGGGTTTGCTCGTGATGTCCGATTTGCCAAACTCTTGGGGTGAACCCGACGAGAAAGCACAAGCCGAATCGGAATACACTTTGCGTGAAATGATAAAAAGGGATTACAATCATCCCGCTATTTTTTCATGGATAACGTTTAATGAAACGTGGGGTTTAACAACGAAAGTAGAAGAAAACGGCAAAAAAACGTCTAAATATCTGCCACACACACAGAATTGGGTGGCTTCGATGTACTATTTAGCCAAATCGCTTGACCCGACGCGTTTGGTTGAAGACAATTCTATTTGTTGCGGACGTGGGCATACTGAGACGGATATTAACTCGTGGCATGAGTATTTACCCGGTTGGGGTTGGGAAGCGCATTTGGCGATGATTGATAAAAATACTTACGATGGCAGCACTTTTCACTTTGAAAAAGGTTTTAAACAAGGCAACCAACCGAATATCAACTCCGAATGTGGCAATGTTTGGGGTTATGATGGCAGTTCGGGCGATGTGGATTGGTCTTGGGATTATCACCGCATGATGAATACGTTCCGCAAATATCCGAAGGTGGCGGGTTGGCTTTATACGGAGCATCACGATGTTATAAATGAGTGGAATGGCTATTGGCGTTTTGACCGCACGAAGAAGTTTACAGGTTTAGATGCCTTGGTAGAGGGCATGACGGATAAGGATTTTCATTCGGCTTTCTACTTATCAACTGGCAATGAAATTTGTAAGACTTTGACGGCAAATGAAACGCTTGAAGTGCCGCTTATCATTTCTGCAATGTCTGGAAAAGCGATAAAAGGCAATCAGTTATTTGTGGAATATACGGTTGATTTTATGGATAAAACAGGAGAGAATCTGATACTGACAACGGGTAAAATGCCCTTCGATTATCAACCTTGGATGCAGAAATCGTTGACTTCGTTACAAATAAAAATGCCTGAAATCGCTGGTTTGGGGATTTTAAAATTGGTCTTGAAAGATGGCGATGGTAACGTTTTACACCATAATTTCTTCAATTTTATTGTAAAATCCAATCAAAATAAGGCAAATACAACGATTATTGAAGTAAAACCAAAGGATTTTAAAAAAGCAGAATGGTCCCAAAAAACGTGGAACGTCATGGATGGTTTGAAAGTGAATGGCACGGGCAAAGGTTATTTTGAATATCAAATACCGATTGCTAAAAACGTTAAAGTTTCAAAAGCAAAAGAGGCGTATATCCTTTTTGAAGCGTCTGCAAAACAGCTTTTTGATAAAGATAAAGACGCAATATTCGATAAAAATCAAGACTATATGCTCGGTGCAAAGGTGTCGCCGCATAAAAATCCAAACGCTTATCCGATGACGGACGAAAAAACGACCCCCTCAGTCATTTCAGTCTTTATCAATGGTCAAAAAGCAAAAACAATCACTTTAGCGGATGACCCTGCTGACCATCGGGGCATTTTGTCGTGGCACAATCAATTGAAAGATAAGAAGTTACGCGAAGCGGGTTCGTATGGTTATTTGATAAAAATACCTTTGTCGAAAAGCGATTTGAAAAAAGCAGCGAAACAGGGCTTTGTGTCTTTGAAAATACAAGCGGATACTGAGGGGGGGCTTGCGATTTATGGTGAAGACTTTGGAAGGTATCCGATTAATCCGAGCGTGGTACTTTTGAATTAGGATTAATGATGCTTAATGGCACACAGATGACACAGATACGACGGATTTACACTGTCATTGCGAGGAACGAAGCAATC
>JAYTUR010000070.1:0-2889 GCA_043744475.1 Saprospiraceae bacterium
GCACTATTTTATGTACCTCGCCCCAATTGGTGCTTTCGGAGGTATGGCGTTCACGATTGGTAAATTTGGCATTGGTGCATTGTTTTCGTTGGCAAAACTCATGGGAACAGTTTATACGACGATGGGGGTGTTTGTTTTTCTTGTTTTGGGTCTCATTTTGAATATGTATAAAATCAAAATTTGGGATTTTTTGAAGTACATCAAAGAGGAACTACTCATTGTGCTTGGCACTTCAAGTTCAGAAGCCGCTTTACCTGCGTTGATGGAAAAATTGGAACGTATGGGTTGTGCAAAACCGGTTGTCGGTCTCGTTGTTCCTGCGGGCTATTCGTTCAACCTCGATGGCACAACGATTTACTTGTCCATGGCGACTATTTTTTTGGCGCAAGCCTACGGCGTTCATCTCAGTTGGGAGCAAATATTAACGATAATTGGCATTTTGATGGTCACGTCAAAAGGGGCTGCGGGTGTAACAGGCAGTGGATTTATTGTGTTGGCATCAACATTACAAGCCGTCCACGTTATTCCGATGGAAGGTTTGGCTTTACTTTTGGGCGTTGACCGCTTTATGTCGGAAGCACGGGCGATTACAAATTTTATTGGCAATGGCGTTGCCACCGTCTGGTTGGCAAACAATGAAAACGCCTTCGACCGCCAAAAAATGGAACGTGCTTTTTTTGAGGAAGAACAAGATGAGTTTTATACTTGAAAAAGAAATTAATCTAAATCCGCATCCTCTACCATTTCCGCCAGTGGATGCCACATATATTTTTCAAAATTTTGAATTTTATCATCAACAACGACAACGCCTTCTGCCGCCAATAATTCAGCCATATGGCTTGGTGGTTTAAAATGTGCGCGACCTGATAATTCACCAAGCCGATTGACAACCCGATGCGCGGGAATATCATTGGGGTCATGTCCACAATGATTCAACGCCCAACCGACCATACGCGGTGAACCCAAACGCAAATAGTCGGCAATTGCGCCATAAGTCGTTACGCGCCCATGAGGAACAAGCCGTACAAGGGCGTAAACATCTTGCCAATAATGATTTTTTGTTGCCATATTATAAGCGTTTTGGATAATGATATTCGGTGTCACTAAGTTTCTTAAGCGAAAAAATAGTAAATATTTAAGGCGAAAAATAAATTTTACAACAGAATTGAAGTGTAACTACTTTTTCATCGCCATCATTAAACCATCGCGCAAGGGCAAAAGGACACATTCAACCCGCACGTCGGCTAAGACTTTTTCATTGAAACTGTCGAGGATTTGGGTGTCTAAATCCTTTTTTTCTTCGACCACTTTCCCACTCCACAGGACATTGTCAGCGATAATCAAACCACCCGCACGAGTTTTGTCAATCACCAAATCCCAATACGTTGGATAATCTCTTTTGCCCGCATCAATGAAAACGAGGTCAAACACTTCGTCCAATTGAGGAATGATTGTCAAGGCATCGCCTATCAAAAGTTTAATTTTCTCTTGAAAACCCGACATTTCGATGTATTTTTCGATGATATGTTTCAATTCGTCGTTGCCTTCAATAGCATATAAAATGCCGCCGTCAACGACCCCCTCAGTCAAACACAAAGCGGAATAGCCTGTGAATGTACCGATTTCAAGAACACGACGCGGCTGCATCAATTTAGTGATAAGACTTAAAAAACGTCCTTGCAAATGACCCGACAACATGCGCGGCGCAAGGGTTTTTAAGTGTGTTTCACGAACAAGGGCTTGTAATACTTCATTTTCAGGCGAGGTGTGTGCTTCAGCGTATTGTTCAATTTTAGATGGCAAAAAATCCATAATCAAATAATGTATGGTTATTGAAGTGTGGGTAAAAAAAAGATTAAAATGTGAATATCTAAACAAAAAGTAAAAACCCTTTCCAAATTACCGTTTTCTTTATTACTTTTGCAGCCGTTTTAGAAACAATATGGAATTTGGATGTAAAAAGTAGATAAAAAGAGTCATTTTGCTCGTTTTTGACGCTCAAATGTTTGAATTTATTTTATAAACTTTTAAAAATAGTAAGCCAATGCCTTGCGGTAAAAAAAGAAAGCGTCATAAAATTGCGACGCACAAACGGAAAAAAAGACTTCGGAAAAACCGCCACAAGAAGAAGAAGTAAAAACTGATTTCTAAACCCTGATAGCAAATGCACTTTTTGAAAAACGTTTTTGCCGCGATAGGGTTGTTTTTGCTAAAAAAGTCAGCGTTGACATTGTGGCTTGGTAAGAAATAGCGAAGGAATGTCGGAAATCTATTAGATTTTCGGCATTCCTTCCTGAGTTTTATTATTATCCTATTTATTTCAAAATATATGTATTTTGAAAAGCCACTTTTGAGTGAAAAAATAAGGCTATGAATGACAGTTATTTTAATGACTTATTCTATGCTTACATTTTTCACTACTTTTACTGAGGGGGTATATTTAAGTAAGCGTGTTCTCTTTTTTTTTCATTTTTTTGATTTGAAAAAGCCTAAACCAAATAAAGATATTGGAGAACACGACCGAAAGAATAAAAAGCATACTGAATTTGACCATTGACCTATCTTTATTTTACCCTAAATTTTTCGTCGTTTTTGTCAAATTTATCTGCCCAGCTCTTACCTCAACTCCCGTTCTGGAACACTTTTCATGAACTTTTCCAAACGGCTTTATGAACGCAACGACATGAACTAAGCACAATCCAACACGCCTATCTGCAACAACCTTGCAAAACCTGCCCATGCTATCAATCTAAAAGCGTTGACAATGGAAAAAGAACTTGTTATCCATTCCACGCAATCAGAGGTTGAAATCGCTCTTCTCGAAGATGGAAAATTAGTCGAACTGCATCACGAAGAAACAAGCAACGATTTTGCCGTCGGTGATATTTT
>JAYTUR010000071.1:0-2887 GCA_043744475.1 Saprospiraceae bacterium
GCCTCACATGAAGTCGGGCATTGGCTCAATCTCTATCATATTTGGGGAGACGACAGCGGTGCTTGCACAGGAACTGATCAAGTTGCTGATACACCCAATCAAGCCAATTCTACATCAGGTTGTGGCACTTTCCCAAAAACAGATGCGTGTGCAGCTTCCTCACCGGGCATTATGTTTATGAATTATATGGACTATTCCTATGACAATTGTCTTAATATGTTTACAAAAGGGCAAAAAACACGTATGGTGGCTGCACTCAATGGCACTCGTTCCAGTCTGTTAACATCTAATGGTTGTACACCTTTAACACCTGACTATTCCGTCAATGCCAATGTCGGTACACAAGCCATTTGTGCTGGTTCGTCAATCAGTTACAACGTTTTAACAACGGCTTTCAATAGTTATGCAACGACCATCAATTTGTCAACAACTGATGTTCCTTCTGGTTGTACCGCTAATTTAACAACATCAAGCGTTTTACCCGGTGGTTCTTCAACCGTCAACTTAACGATTGGCAGTGGTGTAACGGCTGGATTTTATAGCTTTTGGGTAAAAACAACAAGCGGCACAGCAAATCCAGATTCTATTGCACTGACTTTTGCCGTTCAGCCAACCGTATTAGCAGAACCGCCAACTGTTACAGCACCAGTCAACAGTTCAACAGGACAGTCCGTTACACCACTTTTTACCTGGAGTTCAGTTGTTGATGCAACCAGCTATGATTTTCAATTATCAACAACATCTAACTTTTCAAATATCATTTCAACTCAAAACAACTTAACGACCACTTCCTCTTTTGTGCCGACAACGACACCCCTCAGTAATGTGACGACTTATTATTGGCGAGTTTTGGCTAAGAATAGCTGTACGAGTACAACATATTCAAATGGTAGTTTCACAACAGGTACTATTACATGCCTAAACTTCAATAGCGCAAATGTACCAAAAACTATTTCATCATCGGGTACACCTTTGGTCACTTCCACATTAACGTTCCCACACAGTGGAACGATAACAGACATCAACGTTACAAATTTAACAGGTACGCATAATTATATCTCTGACCTTACTTTCACCCTCCGTAGCCCAACCAATACAGATGTAGTGTTACTCGACCAGCCTTGTAATGCGGAAAAGAATTTTAATATTGGTTTTGATGATCAAACGACTAAATATGTAGGCACTTATCCTTGCCCGCCCACTGATGGCTTATTATATCAGCCCAATAATTTTCTAACCGCATTGAATGGTCTCAATGCAAATGGCACATGGACGCTTCGTGTAAAAGATAATTATGATGGTGATGGTGGCTCACTTACGGCATGGGGCTTGCGTATCTGTGTCAACAACATCGTCATTCCAGTCGAAATGGTCGATTTCAAAGCAACACCTTTGAAAAACAAAATTCAACTCAATTGGCAAACAGCCACGGAACGCAACAATGCAGGTTTTGAAATCCAACGTTCAACCGACCCCCTCAGTAATTTTACGACTTTGGACTTCAAAAAAGGGCAAGGTAATGC
This sequence comes from Saprospiraceae bacterium, assembly GCA_043744475.1. Taxonomy (GTDB): domain Bacteria; phylum Bacteroidota; class Bacteroidia; order Chitinophagales; family Saprospiraceae; genus JAAFJT01. Next base: position 1,524 of record JAYTUR010000071.1, read on the forward strand.
CACAAAACTTGTTGATTATCAATACTTTGACGAAAAAGTACGTTTAGGAACAACCTATTATTATCGTTTAAGACAATTGGATTTTGATGGCAAAGAAATGTTTTCAAAAGTCGTTGCTGCCAACCTCGATAAGGACGGCGTTTGGGACATCGCCGTCGAACCCAATCCCACAACATCACTTTTAAATATTGAAGTTTTAGGCAAAGTCAACCAGACCGTTCAAATTGACATGTATTCAATAGAAGGTTATTTGGTTCTGACGAAACAAATAACGACTGACAATGCCAAAACAACACTCGATTTAGCACCCCTCAGTAGTGGCATCTATATGCTAAAATGTTTTGCAGGAACGAGTTACTTCATAAAAAAAGTAGTCAAAAAATAAACTTTCGCGTATCTCAAATTGCAATAAAAAGAGAAGCGTATAAAATTTAAAAAAAGCAGTTTGTAGGCATTTATTGCCTAACAAACTGCTTTTTTTGAAAGAGAAATCATTTTCGACAAAATTTTGTTTGATAAGTACACGTTTTTAAGGATTCAAACTTTTTTTTGCCTTAATTTTACATTTTTAATACCTCATTTGTGTTTTGATATGAAAAGAAAAAAACATTGTGATGTTTTATACTATGTAAACAACACTTACACTGTCTCAATATCAAGTCCACAGTAAAGAGGGAAGTGTTTTCAACACCTAACTGTTTAACTTTCATTTCTATGAATCAATTTAAAACTGAAACACCATGCTGACACTTAATCCTGTCGAAAAAAGGAGTGGTTTAAACCGCAAAACTTTCGCTGCCGAGTATCTGCACCCGCATAAGCCGGTGGTTTTTACAGACTTAATGGAACAATGGCCTGCTAAAACCAATTGGACTGTTGACAATTTGAAAAAAAATTACGGACAACTCGATGTTCCAGTCGTGTCGCCCAACTACTCTAAACCTGGCAAAGGTTATATGGAGCCTGAAATGCACATGAGTTTTGGCGAGTACCTCACACTTTTAGAACGTGGGCCCATGCCTTACCGCATTTTTTTGTGGAATATCTTCAAATATGCACCGCAAATGTGCGAAGACTTCCAGATTCCTGATATTATGGATGGCTTTTTCCATGATTTCCCAATGATGTTTTTTGGTGGACAAGGAGCTATTACACCCATGCACTACGATATTGACATGAGTCATGTGTTTTTAAATCAAATTCATGGTCGCAAACGTGTCGTATTGTTTTCGCCAGAACAATCCACTTTTCTCTATCATTTGCCATATTCCGTAGCCAGTTATGTGGATATCAACAATCCTGATTACGAAAAGTACCCTGCCCTCGCCAAAGCACACGGCTGGGAAACCATACTCGAACCTGGT
>JAYTUR010000072.1:0-11276 GCA_043744475.1 Saprospiraceae bacterium
GCACTTTTCAGCAAGATTCGGCTTGGTATTGGGCTTCTGCGGGCAAATCTTTGACAAGTTTTTTGACGGGCATGGCGCAACAAGACGGCATTTTGAACATTCAAGACTCTACTTCAAAGTATCTTGGAAAAGGTTGGACGAGTTTGACAGCCGCACAAGAAGGTAAAATCAAGGTTGTTCATCAACTTTCTATGTCAACGGGTTTAGACGATGGCGTGCCTGACGACAACTGCACGACCCCTCAGTGTCTCACCTTCAAAGCCGACGCAGGAACGCGTTGGGCATATCACAATGCGCCTTATCATTTGGTGCATGATGTGATAGAAAAGGCTTCTGGTTTGACTATAAATCAATACACAAACCAAAAATTATACGCTAAAACGGGCATTTCGGGACTATGGATTGACCATATTTTTTATTCAAAACCCCGTTCTGCAGCACGTTTTGGTCTGCTGTCATTGGCAAATGGCATGTGGAATGGTGAACGCATTTTGCGCGATACCGCTTATTTCCGTTCCAGCATCAATACATCACAATCCATGAATAAGTCGTATGGCTATTTGTGGTGGCTGAATGGCAAAGCTGAATATATGCTGCCGCAAATTCGTTTGGTTTATCAAGGCAGCATCGTAGATAGTGCGCCCAACGATATGTATGCGGCTTTGGGCAAAAATGATCAGAAAATTTATGTCGTGCCGTCTCAAAATATGGTTGTTGTGCGTATGGGTGAGGCTTCTGGCATTTCACTTTATGCGCTTAGTAATTTTGACAATGAATTATGGCTAAAACTATCAAAAATGACTTGTACGAGTTCCAATCAAGATATTGATTATCAAGACATTAGCGTTTCACCCAATCCTGTTTCAAACACTTTGCAGCTTAATTTGTCTGAAAATGACTTAAATACTGAGGAGGGTGTTTTTATGACAAATATGCTTGGACAAGTGTATGATTTGGGCAATATTAAACGTGAAATTAACACAACAACCTTACCCAATGGTCTTTATTTTTTAACTATAAAAACAAAAACGAAACAGTATAGAGCAAAGGTTTTGATACAGCATTTTTAAAATAGCGTTCTAAAAGTCGGCGAAGTTGCGAACTTCGACGACTTTGGAGGCGACCCAGAATGACAAATGCTACGGGTTAAATATCAATTTTGTCTAAAAATCAAGACGTTTTTCAAGAAATTCTATCCAAATTTTGAAAAATAATACCAAAATCTATAAATATTTAAGACTTTTACTCGATGCCTATATCAATTAGTAACGGTCATTTTAAAAACAACTAAGTAAAACTAAATCTATGTATTCAAGAAGAAATTTCATCCAATGGTCAGCTTTCAGCCTACCTCTTTTATCTGCTTTCAAAGCCTTCGCCACACCTAAAAATAGAGTTGGCAATAAACCCATCGTTGTCTCCACATGGGACAGCGGTTTGCCCGTCAATAAAGTCGCTTGGAAAACTCTCCGAGAACCCAATGGCAAAGCTTTAGATGCCGTCGAAGCGGGTGCAAATTCTATCGAAGATACCATTAATTGTTGCGTCGGCTTAGGCGGCAACCCCGATAGAGACGGCAAAGTGACTTTAGATGCCTGTATCATGGACGAAAAAGCGAATTGCGGTTCAGTGGCTTTTTTGGAACGTATCAAACACCCCATTTCAGTCGCGCGGAAATTGATGGAAACCACGCCTCATGTGATGCTTGTCGGTGAAGGCGCACAACAATTTGCCCTTGCGAATGGTTTTAAAAAGGAGTCGGGTGAACTCTCTGACGATGCCAAAAATACGTACAAACAATGGCTCAAAAAGTCGGAATATAAGCCTGTTATCAATATCGAGCAACAACAAATCAAAGCCAAAAAGGTCAAACAAGGACACGGTCCATTTGCCCCCAATTACCTTGAAGATGGCACGTTTAACCACGACACAATGGGCACTATCGCGATGGACGCTTCCGGTAACCTGTCGGGTGCTTGTACGACAAGCGGTATGGGCTTCAAAATGCGGGGTAGAATAGGCGATTCACCGATTATTGGCGCAGGATTATTTGTTGACAATGAAATCGGTGCGGCAACGTCGTCGGGACAAGGCGAAGAGGTGATTCGTATTTGCGGTACGCACTTGGTTGTCGAAATGATGCGTATGGGCAAAACGCCGTTAGAAGCATGTAAAATTGCCGTTGAACGCATTATTAAAATCAATCCTGAAAAAGCGAAAGATTTTCAGGTGGGTTTTATCGCTATCAACAAAGCAGGGGAATATGGTGCATTTTCGATTCATACGGGATTCAGTTATTCAGTCACCGATTCCGATGATGGTGGAAAGGTATTTATGGCGGAGAGTTATTTTAAAAAGTAGGGTAATTTTATGGAACGGCACACGGATTAGACAGATACGACGGATTTTCGCTGATTTTTTATAAAATCAGATTTAAAAACTCCGTGAAAATCCGTCGTATCTGTCTAATCCGTGTGCCATTCCGTAAAAATACCCCCTTGAGCGCATCTTGCGCCATCACGCTCTGCGTGACAGTATTTTCAACAAATAAAATCCAAATATCATGTCAGAATTAATCAATTTAGAAAAAATATTCCAATCGAAACTGGATGCGGAGATAAAAATCGAACCCAAAGATTGGATGCCCGAAGCCTATCGCAAAACTTTAATTCGGCAAATATCGCAGCACGCCCACAGCGAAATAGTTGGCATGTTGCCCGAAGGGAATTGGATTACGCGCGCCCCGAATTTGCGTCGAAAAGTTGCTCTTTTGGCAAAAGTGCAAGACGAAGCGGGCCACGGGTTATACCTCTATGCGGCAGCTGAAACGCTGGGCATCAGCCGTGATGAACTGCTACATGATTTGCATACAGGCAAAGCCAAATACAGTTCCATTTTCAATTACCCAACGCTCACTTGGGCAGATATTGGTTCCATCGGTTGGCTTGTGGACGGTGCAGCGATTATGAATCAAGTCATGTTGTGCCGTGCGAGTTATGGTCCTTATGCACGGGCGATGGTGCGGATTTGTAAAGAAGAAAGTTTCCACCACCGTCAAGGTTTTGAAATTCTAATGACTTTGTCAAAAGGCACTGAAGCACAACGAAAAATGGCGCAAGAGTCCATAAATCGTTGGTGGAAACCAGCGTTGATGATGTTTGGACCGCCCGATGCCGAATCCACAAACTCCGAAATGAGTACAAAATGGAAGATAAAACGCGAGTCAAACGACGAATTGCGTCAACGTTTTGCCGATTCTGCTGCCCAACAAGTTAAGTTTTTGAATATGACTTTACCTGATGTGGTTTGGAATGAGGAACGGGAACACTATGATTTTGGAGCATTAGATTGGGATGAATTTTGGGCAGTCATAAAAGGGCATGGACAATGCAATAAACAACGGCTTGAAGCGCGTGTGAAAGCTGACGCTGACGGGGCATGGGTACGCGAGGCAGCCATGGCTTATGCTGAAAAGAAGAAACATGTAACAACATGAAATACAGTACAATACACTACCAAAAATACCTCGAACTCGAAAAATTATTATCGAGCCAAAGTCTAAGAAGCGAACAAGTGGGCGCACCCGCCCATGAAGAAATGCTGTTCATCATCGTGCATCAAGTCTATGAATTATGGTTTAAACAAATCATTCATGAGTTAGAATCCGTCGTCTCCATGTTTGCCGACGATGAAGTCGATGAACGAAGCATCGGGACAGCTGTTTCAAGGCTTGACCGGATTATCGAAATTCAAAAGTTGTTAATCGAGCAAATTAGGGTCATGGAAACCATGACACCTTTGGATTTTTTGGACTTTAGAAATTATCTTTTCCCTGCATCGGGCTTTCAAAGTTTTCAATTTCGCCTCATCGAAACCATGCTTGGCTTAGAGAGTGAAGCCCGTTTGACCTACAATAAGGTGCCTTACGATAGTGTTTTTCCTGAAAATCAGCAGGAAATACTGAGGGGTATCGAAATAGGTAAAACGTTGCTACGTGTTGTTGAAGCGTGGTTGGAACGCACGCCTTTTTTGGATTTTAGTGGTTTTAAGTTTTTAGAAAATTACCAAACAGCCGTTTCCATCATGTTGGATAAAGAAAAAGCAGCCATTATTGATAGCAGTTATCTGAATTATACGGAAAAGGAGATGCGTTTGCGCATGCTCGGCTCAACAGACAGTTATTTTCAATCTGTTTTTGATGAAAAACAACACGATATACTGAGGGGGTCAGGAAAGCTGAAATTATCCTACAAGGCAACGATTGCCGCCTTGCTCATCACCCTTTACAATGATGAGCCGATTTTGCAAATGCCTTTTAATTTGCTTAAAAAGCTTACTGAAATTGATGAAAACTGGACAACGTGGCGATACCGTCATGCCCAAATGGTGCGACGGATGTTGGGTCAAAAAATAGGGACAGGCGGCTCTTCAGGTTTCGATTATTTGGCAGCGACCGCATCAAAACATCAGATTTTTGGCGATTTCCATAATCTTTCGACCTTATTAATTCCTCGTTCAGAATTGCCTACACTACCAAAAGAGTTAAAACAAGCCTTAGGATTTTACTTTTCGAGTCAAAAATTAAAAACATAAAATTTTTTAAAATAATTAAAAATCATGGAAAAACATCAAAAACATGCCAAATTGACAAAACCTTTGTCGGGTCATTTTTCCATAAACGAATGGGCTATCATGGGCACACCTTGTGGCAATATTCAAAAATTAGCAAAGGATTTGACGAAAAAAATGACCCCTCAGTATAAAGTCGCCTACATTGATGCTGACCACAAAGCAGGTGATGACGGAGAAAGTCTTCCTTTTACTTTTGAATATACGGACAAAATAGGTTTTCATCGCCTCGATTTCTCTGCCAAATTAACGCCTTTTCAATTCCGCTCTTTGCTCAATGATACAGATATGGCTTTGGTAAATGGCAATCATTTTGAAGCCAAACGCCAAATTGTGGTGCTTGACCCTAAGAAAATGGAAAGTTTAAGCCGTAAACTCAACCGTTTGACGGCAGTGGATTTGTTTTTAACGCTTGATGATTTCACATCAAACGAAACGTCATTGCGAGGGATGAAGCAAGAGGGGGGGCAAATTCCAGATTTTTTGAAAAACCATTTAACAAATTGGGCATCTATTCCTATTTTTAATGTTTCTGAAACAGAAAAAATAGCCCATTTTCTGAGTTCAAAAGTTCAAACGCCGCCACTTAAAAGCCTGATTTTAGTCGGTGGAAAAAGTACGCGGATGGGGACAGATAAAGCTTTTTTAGATTATCACGGTAAACCTCAATATGCGATTTTAGCGGATATACTGAGGGGGCTTAATATCGAACCCTATATCAGTTGTCGCCAAGAACAAGCGACACAATTTATTGATAATCATAAAGTTATAACCGATACTTTTTTAGAGCTAGGTCCTTTTGGGGCAATTTTATCGGCTTTTCGAGAAGACCCCAATGCGGCATGGCTTATCCTCGCTTGTGATTTGCCACTTTTAGATGCGGAGACATTGCAGTTTTTAATCAAAAATAGAAATCCGAGTTTAACAGCAACTTCCTTTAAAAGTCCCGAATCAAAAGAAGGTTTTCCAGAGCCTTTGATCGCCATTTGGGAACCCCGCGCCTACCCTACCCTTTTGCAGTTTTTAGCGCAAGGTATCAGTTGTCCACGCAAAGTTTTGATTAATTCAGGTATTGAATTATTAACACCGCCCATTGAAACGGCTTTGATGAACGTCAATACGCCAGAAGAACGTGCCTTTATTGAAAATCATAAAAATCCAAAAATCAGTATATATCCGTGATAGATTTCTCAACAGAAGAATTAGCCCGTTATGCTCGGCATTTTGCACTGCCCGACTTCGGCATGGAAGGGCAGAAACGATTGAAAAACAGTTCCGTTTTGGTCGTTGGCGCGGGCGGTTTAGGCAGTCCGATGTTGTTGTATTTGGCAGCAGCGGGTGTTGGGCATATAGGCATCATTGACCCTGATGTGGTGGATATGTCCAATTTGCACAGGCAAATTCTTTATAATGTGGCAGATATTGGCAAATCAAAGGCAGAAATGGCGCGCCAGAAGCTGTTAGCCATGAATCCACACATCACAATTGATGCCTTTCAAATGCCTTTAACGCGAGACAACGCGCTTGATTTAGTTGCTCAATATGATATTGTAGCAGATGGAACGGACAATTTCCAAACCCGCTACCTTGTCAATGATGCTTGTGTTTTAACAGGAAAAGTCAATGTTTATGCGTCAATTTTTAGATTTGAAGGGCAAGTTTCTGTTTTCAATTTGACAAAAAATGGTGAACGAGGTGTCAATTATCGCGATTTATTCCCTTCGCCACCACCGCCAGGCTTAGTACCTGATTGTGCCGAAGGTGGTGTTTTGGGCGTTCTTCCAGGCATTATTGGTTCCATGCAAGCCTCTGAAGTGATAAAAGTTTTGACGGGTATTGGTGAACCTTTAGCTGGGCGTTTATTCATTTTTGATGCGGCAAGTTTTACGACACGCGTTTTAAAAATCAATAAAAATCCTAAACTTGAACCGATAACTGAATTGATTGATTACGATGTATTTTGTGGTTATAAACCTAAAAATACTGATGGGGTACTCAAGAAGATTTCAGCCACAGAATTAAAGAAAATGATAACAGAAAACGTTGATTTTCAACTGATTGATGTTCGAGAAGCCTATGAATATGAAGCATCTAATTTAGGTGGCATTTCGATACCCCTCAGTATTTTGAGTGAAAAAACGGTATTGATTTCAAAAGAGAAACAAGTCGTCGTGCATTGTAAAAGTGGTGGGCGTAGTGCGAAAGCAATAGCTCAATTAGAAGCATTGGGTTTTAACAATCTTTGGAATTTGACGGGTGGAATTGAAGCGTTTTAATCATCATTCATCCGCTCCCCAACCCCTGCAAAATAATCGCGCGGCGTTTGATTTGTTATTTTTTTAAATGACCGATTAAATGCCGTTTTAGAGTTAAATCCAACTTCAAAAGCGACAGCCAAAAACGTTTGATTTCTGAAACGCGGGTCACGTACCAATTTCTTAAACTCTTCGACCCGATAACCATTGATGAAATCAAAGAAATTGACCCCAAAGCCGTCATTGATAACTTTTGATAACACATGCGGCGGAATTTTCAGCTTTACGGCTAATTCATTAAGAGACAAATTAGGATTGGAATAAGCACGACTTTTCTTTAAATATTCTTTTATTTTCTCTTTTTGTTGCAAAGACTGCTCATCAACAAGTTTCTCACGTTGAGTGCTGTCTTTAGACGAAGATACTGAGGGGATTGTCTTATCAGAAATAACTTCGATATCGGCATCCGCTTCTTCCTCAAACGTGTCGTCCACTTGTGGTACTTTAAAAACTTCGGGTTGATGAATGGCATAATAACCCAAAAAATAGGTAATTGTGGAAAAAACAAGCCAAATCACATCTATACTATTCTGAATAATATCACCATTATCAGAAAAAACATAACCACCAAAAAGGAACAAAAAGCCCGTAAAAAACCACAAAATAAGGCAAATCGCTTGAATAACAAGGACGGTATTCAGATAATGTAAATTTTGCTCGTAAGAATAGCGCGTTTGATATTGCGTTTTATACACGTTTATTGACTTATAAGACAACCACCAATAATAAGCATTGACAACAAGACTCAATGCGCCAATAAAACCAAAAACCACTTGTGTATCGGCATCATGGTTCACCATTTTTAGCTTAAAAATCTTAGTATCCATCAAAAAATAGGGCAAATAAACCAAAAGCTGTATCGCCGCAGGTATAAAATGAAAGACACGCCGTACCACCAATTTTTCAGATTGAAAAAGTAGTTTTTGCAAATAAAAGTAGAATAAAGGCGCATAAATGAGCAAAATAAAATCTGATAGAAGCTGTACTTTGGGATAAATCTGTGCAATTTCTCGCTGTGCCCACAGCACACGAATTAATATGGCAAAGGATACGCAGCCTATCAAAATAAGCAACCACCGATTGGCAATGCGGTTATAGTCTTGTATGCCAGGTATAGCTATAATGAACAAAATGCCTTGTAAAACAGCAAAAAGCATCAAAATGTCATAAATGGAATAAAAATGAAACGTGCCAGAGAGGTCTTCCCAACTCGATATTTCTATGTCAGATATTTTATTTTTCATCGAATTGCCCCTAACATAAATCCTATTGGGACGGGCTTTCCCACTCGTTCGACCTTCAACAGACGCCCAAGAACCGCGTGTGAATTTATATTCGACTTTATCTAATACCGTATAAACTAAAATACGATAAGTGCCGTCCAGTTGCTTTTTTAAGCGATAATTGAGGTCACTCGCGTCCCAATTATTGAAGTTACCAGATATATATATTTCTGCATCATGCGGGGTATTTTCGGGTACGCTACTGACGATAAATTCATATTGTGGAACCGTTTCCCATGTTTCAACGACTATTTTAATATCTTTTAGTCCTGTCGCTGTATCACGCTCATAAATGCGATTGGGGCGAGCAATACCATTTGGACCACCTTCTGCTGATAGCCAAGAACCTTGCGTAATTTTATATTCAAAATAAGGTAATGTATCGGGTAATGTGATGGTATAAACGCCTTTTTCATCTCTTTTTAATTCAAATTCTGCACTGCTGGGATCCCAATTATTGAAATCTGTCGCTAAAAACATACGTTTATCTTCATTCATAAAATCAGGTTGCTTGACGACTTCAATCCGTATTTGAGCCGACAAAACCATATTTAGGCAGATAAATAGTATCGTAAAAAAGAATTTCATATTCATTTATAACAGATAACACCTTATAAAAAATTGAAATTTGGGAAAGCTTTGCTTGCAAATAAAAGTAGAAAAATAAAACTAGAAAAAAAGATTCAATTTAGTATAATGCAAAAATGTAGATGAGTGTTCAATAAATCAATATTTTTCGAAAAGATGGCTCGATTGCCTTGATTTTCTTAAAAACGGCATCATAAAAAGGGTCAAATTCCATTTTTACACCCACAAACCTATCCGCGTACACCTCCACAAATTTAGAAATAAAGGCATGGATAAACATTTTATTCCTAAAATCCTCCACTGTTTTGCCGTAATAAATTGACGATTGACCCCTCAGTATTTCCGCTACATTTTCCTTCTCGGCATCGGTTGCCGTTGTTCTAATGACCTCGTTAATGGCTGCTCGATATTGCTCAATAATACCCTCCGCTTCCGCTTTCCACGTTGCGAGTTGTGCCATCTGTGCTTCGTGAGCTTTTTGGGTCGCTAACTGCTTACTTTTCTGTTCTTTTTGTGCCAAAATACCTTTTCCTAAGCCACGCGGAATACCTGCAATGATAAAACCTCTAAAATTTTCAATCAATGGTTTGCTTTGTTTACGCCGCCTCTCCTGCTCTTCTTCGGCATACAAAACGGCTTCTAAAATGGCTAATGGGCTGCCCAAACTGCTCAAACCTTTCACCAAAATACGCACTTCATCTTCGCTCACATCTTGCTCGAAGAAGCGAAAAACACGGAATATATCGGTCCAATAAGCCGCATCTTCTGATGGCTGTTCTATGATAAGTTGTTGATTTTCAATAACTATTGTTTGTTGTGGCAACTGTTTTTGTGCTTTTCTCTCGACAATAAAAAAGCGTAACCCTGTGATACGTGGGCGTTTACCCGTTAAGTTTTGACCTAATTTTTCATAAGTAACTGTCAAATCTGTTTTTTCATTGATTTCGTTGACGGCAGGTAGGATGACGTATTTTTCAAGGTTACTAAAAATTTTATACCCCTCAGTATCATAACCAAATTTCTTCTTAAATGCATCCAATTTCATCTCAACCATACCCCGATTACGCCAACTCAGCAGGAACGGAAAAATTTTTATCGCCTGTGCATTGTCCAATCGAAACAGATATTTTTTCAAAAAACTGAAATGCTCATGCTGCGTGACCGCCAAAACCGTCCGCACCAATTCTTTATTGACGTGAATTTCCACGACCCCACTGTTCTTTTCATGCTTATAAAATGGAATGACAGACATACCATAATTATGCTCCGTATCTTCCCATTTGACTTGGGTGGTTTGCAACAAATCAATGCAATCCAATATGTGGCGATAGAAATTTTTTGAGTTTTTGGCACCCGAAGCCGCTAAAAAATCACTGATTGAAAAGTCTATTTTTACATAATCTCCCCCCTCAGTATCTAAGTGTGTTGGGGTCAAACGTGAGACAATTTCAAAAAAAATCTTAGGGGTATATACCTCACTCAACGTCCGTTCTTTGCCTCGACTAATCTTGCGGATAAACTTTGGGACAGCCAAAGGATTGTTCAAAACAACATAGTCGGGGTTGTTTTGTAAGTCATCAATGATATTTTCAGCCGATTTCTTCGCCATATTTTACATTTTCGGGGCAATATCTGAAATTTTATACAAGAATTGATAATCTTTCTTTTATAAATTTGTTTTTTAGAAGAAAAATAAAAACATAAATTTTAACAATTAGCTGATTTACAATCGTTTATAATTTTAACAGCTACCCCAATACACTTGTATATGCTTGTATTTATCGCTCAGTTTATATGTAAGATAGCCCAATAAAACGTTCAAAAAAGGGTATTTTAGACCTTATACAAGCTAATAAACCCATACTTGTATAAATAAAATCCTACCCCAATACACTTGTATAATTACCCCATTGTACTTGTATATCACCCCAATACACTTGTATAGTTACCCCATAATACTTGTATAACCACCCCAATACACTTGTATGTAACCGCTATAATTAATTAATAATCAATAAGTTATGAAGGTGCTAAAAAAGTATAAAAAACTTATTTAAAAAAGTATAAACACAAAAAAAAAAGATTTGTGTGTTTATCAATACTTTTTCAATGTTTTAAATCAATAATGGATTGTTTAAAATTAGACGGGCGCGGCTTTCAGAAAGAAAGAAAAGGTTATAGTATCAAGTGTTTTTAGTCAAAAGGTGATTAAAAATCAGCCTTTGACTAAGCGTTAAATTTATGTGGTACTTATTTATATAAATCGGTAAACCATTATTTATATAAATAAGTAAATAGCTGTTTAAATAAATCCTTAAATAGCGTTTTATTTAACGACTATTCAAATCGTTTTCAATCAAGCCAATGACATAATCACGCATCGAAACGCCGTCCTCTGCCAACCGAATTTTCATCGAGCGATAGAGCGAAACGGGAAAATCAAAACTCGTTTTGCGAACGG
>JAYTUR010000073.1:0-37815 GCA_043744475.1 Saprospiraceae bacterium
AAACAAAATCGCTTCCGCGTTTATACAAATGCTAAGAATATTTACAACAGTTATGGCACATCTTTGGGGTTGAACTACAATTTTTACAAATCATTTACGGTTTCAGGCAACATCAATTATAATGCACTTTCTAAAAACGCGAATTCTGACATCTTCTTAACAGGTTTCAACACACCTGATTGGGTTGCAAACGTTTCGTTGGGCAACCGTGAAGTTATCAAAAATGTTGGTTTCAATATTGTTTGGCGTTGGCAGGACACTGTTTATTGGGAAAGTACCTTAGCGAATGGTCAAGTACCTGCCTTTTCAACAATTGATGCTCAATTTAATGTACGCATACCAAAATTGAAATCAACGATTAAAGTAGGCGGTTCTAATATTTTCAATAAACGCTATACGCAATTTGCGGCGGGTCCAAGCATTGGTGGTTTGTATTATGTAGCCTTGACGGTTGATGGGCTTTTCAATTAGAATGAAACGATAGATAAAACAGGATAAAATGCCGAAAATACTGAGGGGGTGATTTCGTTCAAATCACCCCGTTAACAATTTCTTTAAGGCTGAAAATGGTCAATAACTTTTTAGGGTTTTATCCCGTTTTAGCTATAAATCAACGTAATACATCAAATTTTTCAACGACAAAATGAATAGAAAAATCTCTGACAACACAAGTAAAGAAAATATTGCAACAGTACTAGACAGGTCTTTGCAAGAAAACAAACTTCGGAAATATTGGATAGGATTGGGTGCAGTGACCATTTCAGCAGCACTTTTTTTCTTTCTCATTCCTGTAGAAACATTTGAATATCTAAAAACAGAGTTAGGGACTGAAAACAATATGTTCTATTGGATGATTTTAGCGGGTATTGGTGCTGAAATAGTGGCAGGTTCTATGGGCATGGGTTATGGTGTTATTTGTACAACATTATTATTATTGCTCAATGTTCCGCCCATTTCTGTCAGCGCAAGTATTCATTCTGCGGAAACATTTACAAGCGCAGCAGGAGCGATTAGTCATTATAAATATGGCAATATCAATATGAAATTGTCAAAGGCTTTGTCTATTCCGGGAGCTATTGGTGCGATAATCGGGGCTATTGCTTTGATTTTATTGCATCATAAAAGCCCCGTTTTTATAAAATTGGTTATCTCCTCTTATACTTTTTATTTGGGTATAAAAATTATGCAAAATGCTTACAAACAAGGCATTATTGAAAAAAAAGAAACGAATATACCTGTTATAGGTCTCATTGGTGGCTTCATTGACTCTTTCGGCGGCGGCGGTTGGGGACCTTTAATAACAGGCACACTCATCAAAAACGGTGAAACACCCCGTTATGCGATTGGCAGTTCGAGCCTTGCTAAATTCGTTTTGACGTTTGCAAGTGCCTTCACTTTTCTTGTAGGTGGTGGGTTTGGACAATGGCGCATCGCCGCTGGGCTGCTCATTGGCGGCGTTGCGACGGCTCCTTTGTCCGCATTATTAACAACACGATTGCCTACAAAAAAGATGTTTTTAATTGTCGGTATAGTGGTCATTATATGTAGTCTTATTTCTATTTCAAGGGTTATTGTAAAATTAATAGCTCTTTAATTTAAAGTTAGGAAAACTTTAAAGCTGGTGATAATGTATTATTCCTAATTCCTAACCATGTATTTCGCTTTGTTTTCAGAGGTACTACAAAATATTTATAGAACTAAAATATCATTACCAATATTAAATATTAAACTTTATGAAAAAAAAATTACTTATTTTTATACTATTTATTTCATTGACTGATAATTATTTAATAGCTCAAAAAACCATTACAGAAGACGAACAAACATGGTTTGGTATTTTCAATCAAACCCGTTTTACGGATAAATGGGGTATGTGGGCGGACACTCATTTTCGTTTAAAAGATGATTTTGTGAAAGAACCATCACAATTTTTGATTCGTGTGGGTCCGACTTATTATGTGAATGACGATGTGCGTTTGACGGCTGCTTACAGTTTCGTCAATACATTTCCAGACGAGACGCATAAGAATATTTCACAACCCGAACACCGCCCATTTCAACAAATTCAGTGGTACACCCGCTATGGCAAAACGCGTTTGATGCAATGGGTGCGTTTAGAAGAACGTTTTCGCAGAAAAATAAAAAATGACGATGAGTGGGCGGACGGCTACAATTTTAATTGGCGAGCACGTTACAATTTCGCATTTTTCGTACCCCTCAGTAAAAAGGGGCTTGCACCGCATACTTTGCAGTTTTTGGTGAACAATGAACTAATGGTCAATTTTGGAAAAAATATTGTTTATAATTATTTTGACCAAAACCGCCTTTTTGGCGGTTTCGTCTATCAATTTACTAAAGAATCGAACATTCAATTTGGTTATATGAATATTTTTCAACAACAAGCGGCTGGAAATAGATATAAAAGTATTCACACGATTAGACTGTTTTATTTTCATAATCTCGATTTTCGCCCCACTAATGAGTAAAATAATTAACTTTTGAGGATTACTTTTTCTAAATACTACTATATTGATAGAATTACTGTATTTTTGCATATATTTTGAAAATAGTCATTGTTTTTGAAAAATAAGACTATAATACTGAGGGGGTGATTTACATTTGTATTTGATTAAAAAATGTCGTAGAAAAGCGTCTTTTTAATATAATGAATGTTTAAATCATGAGGCAGTTATTTATAAGTCTTAGTTTAATTGTCAATTGTTTGTATGTAAACGCCCAAGTTATTTATCAACAAAGTTATTGGACACGCTTATATGTCAGAGTCAAATTAAACGATAAATGGTCTTGGCAAATACAAGGGGATAACCGCCAATTTTTTGGCGAAAATAAGCAATTACAATTTATTGCACATACACACATACATCGTAAATTTAGTAAAAATACTGAGGGGTCATTGGGCTTAACTTATTCAGAAGTTTGGCAAGGTATTTTGGCTGTGCCTGAATGGCGACCTTTTCAAGAGTTTTATTTATATCAAAAACTCACTGACAAAGCCCGTTTGACGCATCGTTTTAGAACTGAACAACGGTGGTTTCATAATTATGCCAAAGATGTGTTCGGGACGGAAATCCTTACAAGTGGGTATAATTTCAAATTTCGCTTTCGCTATATGCTGCGTTTTGATTATAAATTGACGGACAAATGGCTATTAAAACTTTCAGATGAAGTGATGTATCATACCGATGACTTCGACCAAAATCGTCTTTATGGTGGTTTTGAATATAAATTCAAAAAAGATTTGTCGTTTGAATTGGGTTATATGAAATTATATCAAAAACGAAGTGGTGGAAAAGGATTTTATGATAGGGATAATGCGAGATTGACGATTTATAAGGATTTTGTTTTAAAACACTAGTATAATCAATTTTTATCAAAATAAAACACCCAATACTGAGGGGTATCTTTTATGGAAAATAAGAAAGTTTCAGAAGTAGAAATCATCAAAGACAAGAGCCGCTATTTGCGTGGCACATTGGTCGAGAGCTTGCACAACGAGGTAACGGGTGCTGTGGCTGCCGACGATACGCAATTGATTAAGTTTCACGGCTCGTATCAGCAAACCGACCGCGATTTGGACAGTGAGCGCAAACGCCAAAAATTAGAAGCTTTGTACTCATTTATGATACGGGTGCGGGTGCCAGGTGGCATTTGTACGTCGCAACAATGGCTCAATATGTCCGATTTGGCAGATAAATATGGTAATGGTGGTTTGAAATTGACGACGCGTCAAGCGTTTCAATTGCATGGTATTTTGAAACGGGATTTGCAAAAAACCATCAAAGGGTTCAATGAGGTTTTGTTGGATTCCATCGCAGGTTGTGGTGACGTGAACCGCAATGTGATGATGAATCCGAATCCATACTATACGCACGCCCATGAGGAAGTGTATGAACACGCGAAGCAAATTTCAGCACACTTGACCCCAAAAACGTCAGCTTATTACGAAATTTGGTTAGAAAATCAAGAAGCAGACACTTCTGAAAGGGTTGATGGTGATTCTGAAGCGGGTAAAATTGTTGCAAAAGCGAATGACCTTTTGACGCGTACGACGGCTAATGACAACGAGCCAATTTATGGCAAGCACTATTTGCCGCGTAAATTCAAAATTGCGTTGGCGATTCCA
Source organism: Saprospiraceae bacterium (assembly GCA_043744475.1). GTDB lineage: Bacteria > Bacteroidota > Bacteroidia > Chitinophagales > Saprospiraceae > JAAFJT01. The sequence goes on from JAYTUR010000073.1 coordinate 4,145, forward strand.
CCGCATAATGATGTGGACATTTTTGCCAACGATTTGGGTCTGGCGGCAGTCATTGAAGACGGTATTTTGATGGGTTATAATGTCGCCATCGGGGGCGGTTTTGGGATGACATTTGGAATGCCTGAAACGTATCCACGTTTGGCGGATATGATTGGCTTTTGTGACAAAACACAAGTCGTTGATGTGTGCGAAAAGGTTATGACGCTGCAACGTGATTGGGGCAACCGTGAAAATCGCAAGTTCTCGCGCTTGAAATACACCATTGATAAGGTCGGTTTAGATGTGTTCAAAGCAGAAGTTGAAAACCGCTTGGGTTATAAATTGCAAGCCACAAAACCTTATACATTCGAGAGCAACGGCGATGCTTATGGTTGGTCTGAAAACCACAACGGCAATCTGAATTTGACGCTTTTTGTCGAAGGCGGACGGGTGAAAGATACCCCTCAGTATAAATTGAAAACGGCGTTACACAAAGTTGCTATGCTGGGTGTGGGCGATTTCCGCTTGACGGGCAATCAAAATTTGATGATTTGCAACATTCCTTCAAGCAAAAAAGCCAAAGTTCAAGACATTCTGAGCGAATACGGTGTGATGCGTGAGACTTACAAACACACCGCTTTGCGCTTGAGTTCGATGGCATGTGTGGCTTTGAATACATGTACTTTGGCGTTTGCAGAAGCGGAACGTTACTTGCCACGTTTGATTGATAAATTGGATAGTTTGGTGCGTATCAACGGTTTAGACAATAAAGAAATTGTGATACGCATGACGGGTTGCCCTAATGGTTGCGCTCGTCCGTATCTCGGAGAGATTGCGTTGATTGGTCGTGCCGTCGGTCGTTACAACCTTTATCTGGGTGCATCTCACAGTGGCGAACGTTTGAATAAACTGTATAAAGAAATGCTCAATGAAGAAGAAATTATTGCCGAATTGAAGCCCATTATCGAGGATTATGCTAAAAATCGCACATCAGGCGAGCATTTTGGCGATTTTACAATTCGTAAAAATTATGTTAAATCAACAACCCATGGACTTAATTTTCACGACTAATACGACCATTAATATCCTGATTGATTGCAGCTTGGACTTTATTCGTTATTTTGTTGGTTGGAAGTTTAATCGCAACATCTATTTCAGTACGTTTGGCAGGTCTCATTCCATTGCGTTGGCTGTTTATGGGCGTAGGCTGCATGGTCATTTTTGGGAGTTTTAGGATTTTGTCAAAATTCCTTTTTTAATTTTTGTAAAACACATAGCCACAGAGTGGACATAGCTTTTTCTTCTTTTTATAAAAAGCTATGTCCACTCTGTGGCTATGTGTTTTACAAACCTTCATCTTTCAGTCAAAAAAACGCATTTTGTCTCCATTGCTTTGAAAGCTATTAACTTTGCACTTCATTTTTCATAATTCAATAATAAAACATGCTCATCCGTCCTCGTATCCTCCGCCGCAGCGATGCGGTGCGCCGTTTGGTTCAAGAAACATGGCTCACGCCTGATGATTTTATCGTTCCATTATTCATTGATGAAGGTGAAAATTACCTTGAAGAAATCGCTTCCATGCCCAATTATTACCGCCGTTCCCTTGATTTGACCATAAAAGAGGTGAAAGAACTGTGGGAGATGGGCTTGAAAACGGTTTTGCTTTTTGTCAAAGTACCCGATGGGTTGAAGGACAATTACGGTAAAGAGGCACTCAATACTGAGGGGTTGATGCAACGCGCCATTCGGGCGATAAAAGATGCTGTGCCTGAGATGTGCGTGATGACAGACGTGGCACTTGACCCGTATTCAAGCTACGGACACGATGGCATTGTCGAAAATTTTGAAATTGTCAACGATAAATCAGTGGATGTTTTGGCGCAAATGTCCGTCTCTCATGCTTTGGCGGGTGCAGATTTTGTTGCGCCGAGCGATATGATGGATGGACGTATCGGTGCGATTCGCCGCGCATTGGAAGCCGAAAATTTGCATAAAACAGGCATTTTAGCGTATTCTGCTAAGTATGCATCTTGTTTTTACGGTCCTTTTCGCGATGCTCTGGATTCTGCACCAGGCTTTGGCGATAAAAAATCGTATCAAATGAATCCTGCGAATAGGGTAGAGGCTTTGCGTGAAGTGCAACTCGATATTACTGAGGGGGCAGACATCGTCATGGTCAAACCCGCTTTGTCGTACCTCGATATTATTAGAGAAGTGAAAAATACGGTTCACGTACCCGTAGCCGCCTACCAAGTATCGGGCGAATATGCGATGGTGAAAGCCGCTGCCAAAATGGGTTGGCTCGATGAAGACCGTGCTAAAATGGAGATTTTAACATCTATCAAAAGGGCAGGGGCAGATGTGATTGCGACTTATTTTGCGAAAGATGCGGTGCGGTTGTTGGGTTAGAATTGACCCCTCAGCATTTTCTTAATTTGGATGCTCACCGACTTTAAACAATGCAGTTCTAAGATTGATAATGCTTTGTCTATTCAATTTTAACTTTGTGACAGTAGCTCGACCAATTGGAGAAATGCCGACAATGAGCGTAAACCCTTCATTCCAAGTAAAATGCTCTGCCCAAATATCTTTACGAGGATTGTAAAGCGGAACTAATTGACCTGTTCCTTTATCAATCGCTTGAATCGCATCATGTTTTAGTCCATTGCAGCCCGAACAAGACAAAGCGAAGTTCTCTAACTCATCTTTACCATTTTTTGAAATTGGTAAAATATGGTCACATTCAAACGGGTCGGGACTGAAATATTCGGGAGAGAGACAGTATTCACATAGATATTTTGCTCTTATTTTAACAGCTTTTCGTAACGATTTATTCATGGTGAGCAGGAGTTAAACCGAGATTTTCCATTAAAACACGAATTGGTATATTTCTAATTTGAGCCAATTCAGCGAGAACAGCAATCCGCTTTGCATTTGCTATTTCTATATCGTTTGATAGATTGATAAGTTGATTCCGTTCAGTTTCAGTTATGGTCTCTTTTTGACGTTTTTCTTTCAATTTCAAGTAAAACTCCCATTTTTCAGGCGAAATATCTAAATTTACTTCTTGCAGTAAAGTTGCTTCTCGCTCTGAAACCGTTGGGTGAGTCGTTGATTTATTATCAAAAGTATGCTCCAAAAATTGGCTGATGAATTGATTGAGTGCCATACCTTTTGTAGAGGCTTTCGCTCGTAGCTGTGTTTCAAGCGAAGGATTTATTTGAATAACGATTGACATTTGTTTAATTTTTTTACAAAAATAAACTTTAAAAGGATAAAATACTAACCTTTTGTACTGACTTTGTTTTTTTTTACGTTTAACCTCAAAAAACGTAATTCCACATGACACATCTCCGTATTCACCTCATTTCCATCGCCATTATTGGCTTTTTGGCTTATCAATATTGGACGAAATCACAGGCTTTGGAAGAAGCGGTGCGGTCTATTGAGATGTTTGATGAATTGCTGAAATTTGATAATGTAATTGTTGAAAAATCTTCAATGGTTATTAAACACGAAATAGACAAGCAGTTTATGGCTTATCCAAGTCCAATAAATAAATCCTTTTTGGATAGAGCTATTAATGTTATGTTAATATCTAATTCACTTAAATTTTGGTTTGAAAAACAGAAGATAGAATTCATCAATATCTCAGGAGGCTTTAACAAAAAGGATTCAAATTTATTGAACAATCGCCTATCTTCAAAAACAAGTCGTCAATTCTTTACTGACTTGAAAATTAAAGAAATACGCGACTCATTGACTCATTTTCAAACGTTTTTGGCTGCTATTAACGAAAATTACAAACTTAAAGAGTTGCAAAATCAATATGTTTCAAATAAACTTTTGGGTGACGAGTCATACTGGCATTAGGGCAAACGCATCAAAGTGTTGTTAGAAAAAATCACTTATAACGATAGCCCATAGGCTAAAATAAAAATCGATCTTTGCGGCTATGAAACACCGCATAGAAGAAATGTTTTCAACGATACCTGACCCACGTGTTATAGGACGTTGTTTACATAAGCTAAGTGATATCCTCATGATAGCTTTATGTACACTCATCGCCGATGGCGAAGATTTTGAAGACATGGCTGTATTTTGCGAAGAAAAAGAAGAGCTACTACGCAGTTTTTTAGAACTTCCGAATGGCATTCCTTCACACGATACGATTAACAGGGTCTTTCAAATGATTGATTATCAATGCCTTGATTCTTGTTTAGGTCAATATGGTCGAGAACTTTTAAGTGTCGTTGCCGAAAAACAAATATGTATAGATTTTGTATAGATGGCAAGAAACTTCGAGGTGTTACACCGACAAAACGAGGCAATCAAGGCTTATATATCCTCAATGCTTGGGTGAGTGAAAACCGCCTATGCATTGGACAATACAAGGTAGAGGATAAATCTAATGAAATTACCGCCATCCCTGTATTGATAGAACAACTGGATATTAAAGACAGTACAGTTAGTATTGATGCCATCGGTTGCCAAAAAGAAATAGCAAAAGCGATACGAGGCAAAGAGGCACATTACTTTTTGAGTGTCAAAAAGAATCAATCCGACCTTTTTGAAGAAATCAGTGAAGCCTTTACATGCAATAAAGTTATTCAAGCTACGGCACCATGGGAATATGACCATGGTCGATTTGAACAACGACAATGCTTTTTACTTTCAGCCAAAGAAGTCTTGGGTCCCAAATTATTGTCCCAATGGACGGATTTAGAAACCCTTGTAAAAGTCGTGGCTCAAAGAACGATAAAAGACAAACAAACAGAAGAAATTCGTTACTATATCAGTAGCGATAACTGTAATAAACCTTTGTATTTCAATGATTTGTCAAAAGGTCATTGGGGAATTGAAAATCACTTGCATTGGCACTTAGACGTTACTTTTAACGAAGATGCTTGTCGGGCAAGAACTGAAAATGCCCCAATAAATCTTTCTACTTTAAGAAAAATTGCACTTTATAAAATTGGGCAAATGACAGATAAAAGAAGTTTTAAAAAAAGACGTTTCAAAGCCGCTCTAAATGATGACTATCTTTTGAAGGTCTTAGAATTTTGATGCGTTTGCCCTTTACTGGCATAGCCTAAAAAATAAATCAAATGCAGATGTTTTATCGCAATTAACGGCTATCCAAAATCGAATTGAAATGGATAAGATTCCATATTTAAATTACATCTACGATAATATAGGTGGTACATCAACATCGAGTTGTGATTTTTTTAAAGTGGCAATAGCTCCGCAAAAAGCAGCCATATTTGAAGGAGAAACCTTTAAAGCTGATATGTATCTCGCGGCATATTCAAGTAACCCTGGTTCAGGTGTTACCTTTATCATCAATAATCGTGAAATACCTATCAAAGAAGGTGTGGCTCGTTTTGAAACAAAAGAAACAACAATAGGTAAAAAAACTGTCAAAGCCATAGCCCGAATCAGAAACCCCTTGACAGGAGCAATTGCCACATCTGTTGGTGAGTTTGAATACGAAGTTCTACCCAAATGCGCCAAAAATTGCCAATAAAACGGTTCGATGATAAAAATACATGAACAATCATTCATTTTTTTTTGATTGGATAAACAACTTTATATTTTTTTTCTACCTTTGCGCCCAATGAAAAAAATTTTAGTCATATTTCTTGTACTACAAATCCTTTCGGGCAATATCCTGCTGTCCGAATTGGCTAAGATTCCGCAATTAATCGAGCATTTTAAGCAACATCAAAATGAAAACACTCAAATTGATTTTATTTCTTTCCTTAAAATGCACTACGCTAACCCTGAACATCAAAGAAAAGATGCCTCACGTCATGGTTCTTTACCCCTTAAATCGGTAACATCAGCTCATGCCGAAGTCGTCGTTTTGTCAGAAACGACCCCCTCAGTATTTTTAGCAGAAAAAGTAAAAATTACCCAAAATTTGCAATTACCATCTTCTGAAAATTGCTTTTTTGATTCCAAAATCCGCCAATCTGTTTTCCAACCACCACGTATTTAATCATTGTTTTTAAGGTCAAATTTCTATTTATCACCGTTGTTAGCCAATGGCTATTCAGCATTTGGTCAAATCTACACGATTATTGACTAATGACTCAATGACCAATGACTAATGACCAATGACTACTATCAATGATTCAAAATATCATCCGTTTTAGCCTTAACAATAAGGTTATTATCGGCGCATTAATGTTTGCGCTTATCGGTTGGGGTGCGATTTCGGTGCAAAAACTGCCACTCGATGCCATTCCCGATGTGACCAGCAACCAAGTTAATGTCGTCACCATTGCGCCCAATCTCGCGCCTGTCGAGATGGAGCAATTTGTCACATATCCCGTCGAGATGGCTTTGGCAAATATTCAAGGATTGACCGAAATTCGCTCCGTTTCGCAGTTCGGTTTGAGCCTCATTACGCTCGAATTTAAGGAGCACATTGACCTCTATTGGGCGCGTAACCAAATCAACGAGCGGTTGCAAACGGTCAAAGAAGAAATACCTAAAGGCTATGGTTCGCCGCAATTAATGCCTGTAACAACAGGTTTGGGCGAGGTTTTTCAATATACCATTCAGCCAAAGGATAAAAATGACACGTCGTGGTCGTTGATAAAATTGCGTGAAATTCAGGATTGGATTGTCAAACGGCAGTTATTGGGTACTGAGGGGATTGCCGAAGTATCGAGTTTTGGCGGTCTTTTGAAGCAGTATCAAGTTCGCGTCAAACCCGAAATGTTGAAGGCAACGGGCGTGACACTGCAAAATGTTTTTACTGCAATTGAGTCCAGTAATGCCAATACAGGTGCGGCGTATATTGAAAAAAACAACCAATCGTACTACATACGCGGCATCGGTTTAGCCAGTTCAAAACAAGATTTAGAAAATACATTCATCAAAACAAACGGCGGTGTTCCCGTCAGTGTGCGCGATGTGGCGACGATTGAAGAAGGTTCAGCCGTCCGTTTTGGTGCTTTGACAAACGATAAAACAGAGACAGTTGGTGGGATTGTTTTGATGCTAAGGGGTGAAAATAGCCGAAAAGTTGTCCTCAATGTCAAGGAAAGGTTGAAGCAAATTGAGAAAAATTTGCCAAATGGCTTAGAAATCAAGGCGTTTATTGACCGAGAAAGTTTGATTGAACGAACAATCGAAACAGTTGCCAAAAACCTCATTGAGGGCGGTATCATCGTCATTTTCGTCTTGCTTTTATTGCTGGGGCATTTACGGGCGGGGCTGATAATTGCCTCTGTTATTCCTTTGGCGATGCTTTTTACGGTCGGCTGCATGGTGACTTTTGGCGTGTCGGGTAATCTCATGTCGTTGGGCGCAATTGATTTTGGGCTGATTGTGGACGGTGCCGTCATCATCGTCGAAAATGTGATTCGACGACTTTCGATGAAAACAACGGCGGGCGAGTCAAAAGATTCCACGATTTTCAAAGCCACAAAGGAAATCATGCAAAGTGCCGTTTTTGGTTCTATCATCATCATGTTGGTGTACGTGCCTTTGTTGTTATTGGAAGGAATCGAAGGCAAAATGTTCAAACCGATGGCTTTAACGGTCATTTTTGCACTGATGGGCGCATTGATTTTGTCCTTGACTTATGTGCCTGTGATGGCTTCATTATTTATGAAAAAAGAAGCGACACACCATGAAACGTTTGCCGATAGATTGATGAATTTTTTTATTAGAGGCTATAAACCTGTATTAATCAAAGCTTTACGGTTTAGAAAAATAGTTGTTGGCGCAAGTATCGGTTTATTAGTTGTTGCTTTTCTGTTGTTTCAAAAAATGGGTGGCGAGTTCATTCCACAGCTTGATGAAGGTGATTTTGTAGTGCAATTAACCATGATGCCTGGCACGTCATTGACACAAATGGTGGAAATGAGTAAAAGCGTTGGCGCATTGGTCAAAAAGGAATTTCCAAACGAAATTCTTGAAACAACGGGTAAAATTGGTACGTCGGAAGTACCTACTGACCCAATGAGTGTGGAGGAAATGGACATGATTTTGACGATGAATGACAAGAGTAAATGGCAGAAATGTCATGGTCGAGCAGATTTTGAAGCGCAATTAAATACTGTTTTGAAGGCTATACCCGGGGTTAGTTCGAGTATTCAACAACCTATTTCCATGCGTTTCAATGAGTTGATGACGGGTGCAAAGACCGACGTGATTGTCAAAGTGTTGGGACCTGACCTCGATAAATTGGCGGATATTGCCAACGATATTCTCAAAAAAATACAACATACTGAGGGGGTTGCTGACCCTTATGTGGCGAAAGCGGAAGGTATGCAACAGCTTTTTATTACTTATAAACGTGATGCTTTGGTGCGTTTTGGGGTGTCTATTGATGAAGTCGGGCGGGTTTTACGCATGGCTTTGGCGGGTGAAAAAGCGGGCGTGATGTATGAAGAAAGTCGTCGTTTTGATGTTGTTGTAAAATTACAAACCATTGATAATCAAAAACTTGACAACATCGGCAGCCTTTTGGTGACAACTGAAAATGGTTCGCAAATACCGATGCAGATGCTTGCCGATATTGAAATAAAAACCGCACCGATGGCAGTCAATCGTGAAAATGGCGAACGGTCTGTCAATGTCAACCCCAATATCAGAGGGCGCGACGTGGCGACAACGGTGGTGTATATTCAACGCATTGTGGATACAAAAATGAAGCTGCCACAAGGCTATCGTATCTCTTACGGCGGTCAATTTGAGAACCTCGAAAATGCACGAAAACGGCTTTTATTGGTCGTTCCTGCCGCATTATTGTTGATTTTATTGCTTCTTTATCTGTCTTTTGGTACCTTAAAAGAGAGTATTATTATTTTCACAGCCATACCTTTTGCGGCTGTTGGGGGGATTTATGCCTTGGTACTGAGGGGTATGCCATTTTCGATTTCGGCAGGCGTGGGCTTCATTGCACTGTTTGGTGTGGCAGTTTTGAACGGTATGGTGTTGATTGGTTACTTTAAACAGTTACATCTGGAAGGTCGCAGCAATTTGAATAGCCGCATACTGAGGGGGGCGCTTGACCGATTCCGACCTGTGATTATGACCGCAACGGTGGCATCTTTGGGCTTTTTGCCTATGGCAATTGCAGCGGGTGCGGGTGCAGAAGTGCAAAAACCGTTGGCTACGGTTGTGATTGGTGGTTTGATTACATCGACTCTTTTGACATTGATTTTATTGCCTGTTTTGTATGCTATTTTTTCTGGTAAAAAACAAACGGTGCATCTGCCAAAACAAGGCGTTGTTGTGCTGTTATTGTGCCTTTTGCTGCCTAAAGTCGCATTTTCTCAAGCCATTACGGAGCAAGAAGCGGTGTCGTTAGCCGTTAAAAATCACCCTTTGATTCAAAAAAATCAGACGCAAATCGCTCATGCGAAACAGCTTGTACCGACGGCTAAAATGATTTCGCCGACTGATTTTTATGCCGAAACACCTCAATTTTTGATGGGTCCTGATAATGTGCCTATTTGGACGGTTTTGGGCGTGCAACAGTCGTTTTTATCGCCAAAAGTGTATAAGCAAAATGAAAAAACATTGCAACAGCAAGTCAAATTAAGTGAATCTGAATTGGCGGTGAGCGTACATGATATTGAACACCAAGCAAGGCTTCTGTATCAAAATTGCTTGTTTTTGAGTGAAAAAATACGTTATGGACGTGAACAAGACAGCATTTTCAAGGAGTTTAATCGGGTTGCAGACGTGGAATATCGGGTTGGTAAAGTAACCGCTTTGGACAAAACGACGGCGGAGAGTTTTTACAAAAATATCCAAGAATTACTGAGGGGGTCTGAAATAGAATATGACAATGCTCTTTCGGAGTTACGTCAATATTTAAAAACACCACAAGTGACTGTTAATCAATTTTTTGTGAAATTAACAAACGATAAAATAGAAAAATCGGAACTGCCAATTCAACGTTTTTATGCTGAAAATGAACGATTGATGCTCGAAAAATCCATGCAACAGAAATTGGCAACAACACCGAGTTTTACCGTTGGTATCAGCCAATCTGTTTTCAATCGGTTTGTGCCGCCTGTTGTTCGTGTTGGTGTGAATGTCCCGCTTTGGACAAAAGGTTGGAAAGCGGCTGAACAGGCTTCAGAAATTGAAATACAAGTCGCACAAAAAGAACGAGAAGTCATTGATTTTCAATTGAATACAACATTTCAGAAAGCACAAAATGAGGTATTATTAGCAGCACAAAATGTGGATTATTTTGAAAAAATAGGTTTGTCCCAAGCGTCTAATATTCTAAAAACGGCGGATAAAATGAAGCAATTAGGGTCGGTCACGACTTTTGAATATTTGCAAAGTATCCGCCAAGCTTTTGATTTGAAAATGGCTTATTTGTCGGCTTTGCGGACGTATAATGAAGCGGTTTTGAGGGTAAATTACTTCTATAACTAATTTTTTATCATTCTTTCACAGCGTTTAGAATGTCAAAAAAGGAAAAAATCAATAAAATGATAACAGCACAGGAGAATTTCAGTATTCAGAAAAAACTGACAGCCGTCATTGTCGTCTTGTTTATAGTAAAATTAGTGGCTTGGTATTACACCAATTCGGTTGCTATTTTGACCGATGCCTTGGAATACACCATCAATGTTATTAGCGGATTCATAGGGCTTTATAGTTTGTATTTATCGGCAAAACCAAAGGATTTGAACCATCCTTATGGACATGGGAAAGTCGAATTTTTGTCCGCTACCGTTGAAGGTACTTTGATGATTGTATCGAGTTTTGTCATTATTTATGAAGCTATTAACAATCTCAAACATCCACACGAACTGAAACAGCTCGATTATGGTATCTATCTGGTGGCTTTTACGGGTTTAGTGAATTATGGCGTGGGCTATTTTTCTATTAAAAATGGTAAAAAAAACAACTCGCTCGCACTGATTGCAACGGGTAAGCACATGCAATCCGATACCTATGCTACTTTAGGTATTGTGATTGGTTTGATACTCATGCACTTCACGCATTTTACGTGGATTGACAGCGTTGTTGCCTTCATTTTTGCCATTATCATCATTGTATCAGGTTATAAAATACTGAGGGGGTCTATCGCGGGTATTATGGACGAAGCGGATTGTGAACTTTTGGACAAAGTCGTTGCATTTTGTCAGACTTCAAGACGTGAAAACTGGGTGGATTTGCACAATCTGCGCATTATCAAATACGGAGGCACTTTGCATCTCGATTGCCATTTGACGATTCCGTGGTATCTGAATATCAATGAAGGGCATGCTGAAGTGGATGCTTTGGACAAAATCGTCAGGGATAATTTTGGCGACAGCATCGAACTGTTTGTGCATACCGACGGTTGCCGTGACTTCTCTTGTAAAATCTGCGATAAAAAAGTTTGCCCCCAAAGGCAATTTGATTTTGTTAAAAAAGTAGAATGGACAGTCGAAAATAGTTTGTCTAATAATAGACATTCCATTGAGTCAATATTGAAAACGGCTTAATCAAGTCGTCATGTCAATTAAATTGTCACAAATTGAATTAAATAATTTCAATAACCCTCTTTGTACTGAGGGGTGGCTTTTTGTTTTAAGAGGTTTACTTAATTTTTAAAATTCAGTGAACCAGATTTTATCAAAATTTAAAAAATAATAAAAAATGAAAAATATCATAGTTCTCATCATCATAACGGCTTTAATAGTTGCCTGCGGCAAAAAAGAAACACCCAAAGAAGACAATAATCAAGCAGCAACAATCAGTAATCAATCCGACAGCTTGACTTTGACCACTGACCAACTCCAATTGATGCACATCGAATTGGGCAATGCCGAAAAACGCTCTTTTGTGGGCAGCATCACAACGACGGGCAAAGTGACGGTTTTGGCAAATGATATGGCGGATATTTCTTCGCCGTTGCGTGGAACAGTTGTAAAAATCAATGTTCACGAAGGGCAATTTGTCAATAAAGGGACGGTGCTGATGGAATTGACTTCGTCGGACATCATCGGATTGCAACGTGACTATTTGGTGGCTCAAAGCGAGTTGTTTTTCCTTGAAAAAGAGTTGGAACGGCAGCAAATCATGGCAAAAGAAAACGTCGGTGCTGCTCGCAACGAGCAAGAAGTACGCTCAAAAGTGATGATGCAAAAAGCAATCATGACCACAACGGCAGCGAAATTGCGTTTGGCGGGCATTGCTCCCCCTCAGTATGAAGGCAATATTGTTGAAAAAATACGCATTTTGGCACCTATTTCGGGTTATATTGACCAATTTCCTGTCTCAATAGGTACAACGGCGATGGAAGGCACGAAGCTCGCACACCTCAAGAGCTTTGAAGACCCACACGCCGATGTCTCGTTGTATGAACGGGATTTGCAAAAAATCAAGCCCAACCAAGCGGTGCGTTTGAGGTTTGCCGACCCCTCAGTACCAGAGGCAATTGGACGTATCGAATTCGTCGGTCGAGACATTGACCCAATGACAAAAACATTGACCTTGCACGTGCCTTTTACACCACCAGCGGGAAAAACGATGGCAACGGATATGATTTTAACGGCATTTATCGAAACATCTGGCACATCACCCATGACCGCTATTCCTGAAAGTGCAGCTGTGCAAGATGAGGGCAAATACTATTGTTTTGTTGTTGAAAAAAATGAAGGTAAAGCCCTGATTTTCAAGAAAATAGCCTTTGTTCCGACGGGTATGAGTAACGGTTGGGTCGGTATTTCAGGCATCGAAGGCAAGCAAATTGTGGTCCGTGGCGCGAATGTTTTGATGGGCGAAACGAAGAAAAGTGAAGGAGGAGAGTAATTTTTTTTGACCATTGATTGGACTAATTTACTTGATTTACACTGATTTCTTTTTACTATAAAAATCAGTGTAAATCAAGTAAATCAGTCCAATCAGCGTTCAAATCTAAGGATTTATCACCTTTTCAATCCGTTTATCAGGTATCAGCCACATGATAGCAACGGCAACAAAGAGCGCGCAGGAGATTAAAGGATAAAAAAGCGCAAAACCGACAGAGGCTAAGTATAAAACAACCGAAATAACACCTTTCGTATCATTGCCAACGGCTTTGGCTAAGGATGAATCTTTACCGTGAATTTGTATCAATATTTGTGACAAAATGTAGTATGCGACACCCGCCATGAGTGCCACAATGCCATAAAGCAATACGGGCAACGCTGCAAAATGATTTTCGCCCATCCAACCCGATACAAAAGGGAGTAATGACAGCCAAAACAATAGATGCCCATTTGCCCACAATACTTTACCGTTGACATGCTTGACAGACTGCATTAAATGATGATGGTTATTCCAATAGATAAGGATGAAGATAAAGCTCAAAATATAGCTCAAAAAAACAGGAAAAATGGGTTTTAGGTCTTCAAAATTCGCACTGTGGGGTACTTTCATTTCTAAGACCATAATGGTAACGATGATGGCTAACACGCCATCGCTGAAGGCTTCTAATCTGTTTTTTGTCATGAATTTTATGGATTTAATGCTTTGGAATAGACCACGGATTTGGCGGATACGACAAATTTACACTGATTTTTTGTAGAAATTCAATCAGTGTAAATCTGCTGTATCAGTCAAATCCGTGGTCTATCAAACATCAGTTATTGAAAAGATTTAATCTTAAAAGCTGTTGTTTTCGGCAAATCGCTATTATTCAAACTAAAAATCTTACCCTTTTTAGAGATAGACAACCCCCTCAGTATATTGTCATTGGGCAGACAAAATGTGCCTTTCGCCTCGTTTCCAGTCGTGTAAGCGACTAAATCAATATTCGACCAATCCAAATCTTTTGTGGATTGCGCTAATTTTATGTGTGGAATAATCGCACCGTCTCTCACTAAAATAATGGCTTCAATTTTATCGGCCTCCATCGTTTGCCAACCGCTGTTGTAAGTCTTATTCGTTTGATAATCAATCCATTGTCCTTGTGGCAAATAGACGCTGCGTTGTTTTGAATCACCTTCAAAAAGCGGTGCAACGAGCATGTCTGAGCCAAACATATACTCATTGTCAACCGTCCAAGCCCCTTTATCGTTTGGAAATTCTACAAATAAAGCACGCACCATGGGCAGACCTTTTTCAGCCGCCATTTTCGATTGGGCATAGATGTAAGGCATAAGTTGATAGCGCATATTCACGACATCGCGGAAGTAATTTTGAAAGTCATCGCCATAGTCCCACGGCTCTTTGGGTGGTTGACCATGACAACGCGTGTGCGACGACAAAACGCCAAAAGGCAACCAACGGCGATACAGATTTTCGGGTGTGCGCTTCGTAAAACCGCCAATATCATGGCTCCAAAACGTAAATCCCGATAAGCCCAATGACAAACCACCTCGCAATTCGGCTTGCATACCCATATCGGAAGTCTCTGCATCACCGCCCCAATGTAGCGGATAGCGTTGACTGCCTGCCCACGTACTGCGCGCCCAAATGATGCTTTCGTCATTGATTTCCTTTGTTAAATCTGAAACTGTTTTGTTATATCGCAACGGATAGAGATTGTGCTCATAAAAACCTGTGCGTCCATTGGCGTAAATGCCGTTGAAAGGTGCGGCTTCGCCGAAATCTACTTTGATGGCACTCACGCCCATTTTCAACAAATTGCCAATCTTTCCGCGATACCATTCCACCGTTTTGGGGTTTGTAAAATCTAAAACCGCATCTTCAAAAGGGACATTGCCTTTGGCATTTTTGACGTGAAGCCCCCCCTCAGTAATTTCTTTAAAAAGTTTATTTTTTGGAACGAAATAGGGCAATTGCCACAAACATGTACGGAATCCGTCAGCTTTCAAATCGGAAATCATCTTAACAGGGTCTTGAAAACGACTTTTGGCAAATTCATAATCGCATTGCCAATCGGTCTCAAACCAGCCTGTATCGAAATGCAAAACGTCCGCAGGAATCTTGTTTTTGCGCAATTTTGCTGCAATATTACGTCCATCGGCTTCTGAAAAGTAGGTAATGCGGCTCATCCACAAACCAAAAGACCATAACGGAGGCATCGGTGGTTTGCCTGTCAAATCTGTATATTCATCCAAAATGTCCTTCGGTTCTCCTAAAAAAACAAAAATATCCAAGGCTTCGTCGCCAATTAAAAGGGCATTCGATGCGCCATAAGTTTGACCAAAATCACAAGTGATAGGGGTGGAGGTGTGCATAAACATACCATAGCCACGACTGCTCATAAAAAACGGAATGGGCTTGTACATACCATTGGTTTCTACGCCGTTCGGGTCAGAGGTGTACAGGTTGACTTTTTGACCATATTTGTTAAAACTTGCAAACGACTCGCCACAACCGAATATTTTTTCATCGGGTGAAATC
Organism: Saprospiraceae bacterium; assembly: GCA_043744475.1. Taxonomy (GTDB): domain Bacteria; phylum Bacteroidota; class Bacteroidia; order Chitinophagales; family Saprospiraceae; genus JAAFJT01. Next base: position 19,454 of record JAYTUR010000073.1, read on the forward strand.
TCAAATACAGCACCCACGCTACGTGAATAATCTGCCGCTCGACGGACAAAACAGAAAGGCATATTGGCACAAAAGCCTTTATTATCGCTTGAATGATGCGTTTTTGTCAATAATTTGCCTTTGGCATCTCTGAACTCTATTGCCCACGGGTTTTCCATGACGGTTACAGTGCCGTAATTGCTTTTGTATTGATGCCCATTTTTAATCTTCAAATATTGCCAATCACCGATTTTACTGAGGGGGTCTTTGACGAGCATCAGCGACGCTTCGGGTTGCCGAACGACTGTACCTGTTAGCATTTTCAAACGCACTGTTTTTGCTGAAACGAACTCCAAAGTGAAGGGCAAAACGGGGTCAGCAGCATATTCAGCCGCCGGAAATTCGTTTTGCGGCACACGTTGCAACGCCTGTTGTGTGTAGTCAAAAGCATGGGCGGGGTGGTACTGAGCGCGCCGCCATTTGACGCTGCCTTTACCCGTTTGCGGGTCAAAAGCGGCAAGACTATCGGCTAAAAAATAGGTGTTTGTGTAGTCTTTAAAGTCTTTGCTCAAGTCAATCGGCTCATTCAAGAGCGTTTGAGCGGATTGCGCTAAGGCATTGGAAAGATTATTGAAAAAGACTGTTAATAAACAAAAAAAGAGTTTCAGAAGAGGCGTTTTTTTCATATTCGTGTTGTTCATATTAAAATTGAAATCAAAAGTGTGTAGAAATGACACATTTATCTAAATGACAAAAATAGCTAAAACTCTGTAAATGCCTATTTTACTTAATTTTATTGTCTATTATTTCTACAAACTCACATTCTCGAAAGGTTTCTAAGACTTTGTAGGTATATTTAAGATTGAGAGAGTCCTTCGCTTCTCGTTCACAAACCATGAATTTATGCCCTTTGGTGTATTGTGTTGTACTAAAAAGAGGGTCTCTTGCGGATATATTGGCAATTTTTGCTTGATTTTGGTTTAAGATGTTTCGTGTAAAATCAATGGTTGGATTATAAGATAATTGCAATACGTCATAGTTATTGTCTTTAATTTCTAACATAAAAGGTCTGTATTGCCGCGTTTGCCATTCATATAAATTGTCTTTAAAAAGATAGACTTTTTCAATGATTTTAAAATAGGGAATTGTAAAAAATAAAATGATCAATATAGAGCTTGATAGAAAAGGCGAGCGTTTAATAATAGATAAATTAATCGTTTTAAAATGACCCAAAAGCCACGCCAAACTGATGCCTACGAGGATAGCTAAACAAGGATAAACAGGTGCTTCATACCATTCTTTTTTGGAGCTTGAATAGGTGATAATGGTTAAAAAAATAAGGGCATTGATGAATAATAATAAAGCAATTTTTTTAGCATTTTTATCTAATAATTGAGCACCGACCACACCAAAAGGAACAAGGTAGAACCACGGTAAAAATTCATTTTCATACATTTTGCCTACATAATAGTTCATTTTTTCAAGAAAAGGCATTGTTAATCTTGAATTGTCACCATCCCCTTCTGTATAGCGACCAAACAATTCCATTTTCCAAAGGGCTTCAAAATAGCCTTTGGCAAGGTATTCTCGATAAGGGAAATAAATGGCTAAAGGTGTTGAACAAAGCAGCAAAGCATAGTAAAAATGCTTGTCGGTCAATACATTTATGAGTTCTTTTTGAACCAATAAAAATATAAAAATGGCAGGTAAAAAGAAGACACCTGCAATGCCTTTTGTGAAAATGGCACAGGCTAAAGATGCGGCGGACAGATAGATAAAAAGCTTTTTTGTTTTAGGGTTTTGCTCTAAAATATATTGAATAAAAAACAGCAAATAAGCGGTATCGAAAAATATCAACATGGCATCATAGTCGCCCGTCCTTGTTACATGAAAATCTATATAGCCTTTGGTTGTGATTAAAACCAAAACAGAAAAAAAAGCAACAAACTCATTTTTGAATTGGCGCAAACAGAAGAAGAATATCAACCAAACAGTGAACAGACCAAACAATGCAGAGGGCAAACGCAAACCTAACTCATTGTATCCAAAGGCTTTGAAACTAAGCGCAATCGCCCAAATACTGAGGGGGGGCTTGACACTCCATAAATCGGGCATACCTAAATAAGTGACGACCCAAATATTGCCACCGTGATTCATTTCATAAGCACTAACAGCGAGACGAATCTCATCCCAAATCATAAAAGGAATGGTGTCCAAATGTAAAAAAAGCGGAAAGTAGCTTAATATTGTAATGACTATAAAAAGGTATATTTTTTTCATAAATGACGAGGAGATAGGTTTTTCGTTTGTTGTTTTTAAAGTATCGGATACGGTGATTACTTTCCGCAAAAATACCGTTTTTATCGGCTTACACATTTTTTTGGCGATGTAAATGGGCGACTTTAACATAAAAGGCGATAAAATACTGAGGGGTGTATTTTATCGCCTTTTGTAATGAAATTACTTGAAAACCTATCAATAACCTGGGTTTTGCGTCAAAGTACCCGCACTCAAATCTATTTCGGCTTGCGGAATGGGTAGCAATTCATGTTTGTTTTTCTTGAAATTTTTACCATTTTTAATCATGGCAGCTTCCGCTTGACCTGTGCGGAGAAGGTCGAACCAACGCTGTTGTTCCAACCCCAATTCGACGCGGCGTTCATGCCAAATTTTGTCGCGCAACTTCACTTTGTCCGTTTCGACAACATCAGGAAGAATGATGGTACTTGTGCCACGTGCCCGTTTTCTAATTAAATTGAGATGCGTCAAAGCCATTGCTGTTTTGCCATTTTCATTTTCAGCTTCTGCGGCAATCAAAACCACATCGGCATAACGCAACAAACGGATATTGCCGGGACCAGAGCCATTACCGCCCGGATGCGTTGGCACCCATGCTTTTTGATTGAAACGGGCATTAAAAATGCGTGGATTTTTTTGAATAATGGCAGAACCATCGGGTAACACTTCACCTTCGTACAAAATAGTCGCTTCACGGCGTGGGTCTCCGGGTTCAAATTCCAAAATAAAACTATCAGAGGGACGATTGAAGCCCCAACCGAGATTCGGGTCGCCGCGCACGCCTTGCACTTCGTTGTACTGCGAACCACCATCATACCGCTCCGTTGAGACTGTTGAACTGACTTCAAAAACCGATTCGGACGAGTTTTCACCTTCAGGCGTAAAGATTTTAGTGTAATCGGGGAGCAAGGTGTATTCGTTTGAGTTGATGACTTCGAGGGCGTATTTTTCGGCATTGGTATAATCTTTAGTTGTCAAATACACTTTTGCCAACAAACCTTTTGCCGCCCCTTTGGTTGCACGCCCCATATCATCGGGTGTGTGTTTTGATTTTTCAGGCAAAACGTCAATCGCTGCCTTCAAATCAGTGATGATTTGGGCGTAAACCTCTGTGGTTTTGTTGCGCGTTTGCTTAAATTCGTTTTGCGTTAATTGCTTCGTGACAAGGGGTAAATCGCCATACCAACGCACCAAATTGAAGTAAAAATAAGCGCGTAAAAACTTACATTCCGCAATCAAGCGGTTTTGCAAAGCGACATCCATTTTGATTTCAGGTATGCGCTCAATGGCAATATTTGCCCTAAAAATAGCACGATAATAGCCATTCCACAAGGTGACGGGTGCGACATTGCTGGCATCTAACAAGAAGTTGTCAACGTCCAAAAGGAAAGCAGCATCGTTTGGTTCGCTGCCTTTGTCGGCATCGTCACTGATAATATCGGTGCAACCGATGAATGAAAAAACGTGAATTTCCCAATTTCGCAACACATTATAGACCGCATTGGTCGCTAAACGGGCGTGTTCTTCGGTTTGAAAGAAGTTCTCTGCGGTCAACTGTCCGCGTGGTGTAACCTCAAAATAACTGTCTTTGCAACTACTGACAATGAGCAGTAAAAGCGGCAATATGAATTTTATCTTTTTCATTTTTTATCACTGATTTAAACAGATTTTAATGATTTTTACTGAGGGGGTGCGTATCATCTATTTTTAGCACAACTTTCCAAAAGTTTAAAACTTTTGGAAAGCTACAATTAATTAAAAACTAACATTCACCCCAACCATAACGGTTTTAGCAACTGGATAAACACCTCTATCAATACCTACGGAAAAAGAGTCGTCACCGTTGACTACTTCGGGCGTATATCCAGTGTATTTTGTCCACATTTTTAAATTTGTTGCTGCTACGTAAATTCTGAAATTAGACATCTTCATTTTGCGGCTGATACTGAGGGGTAGGGTGTAGCCGATTTGTGCATTTCTGATAGATGTAAAAGAACCATCTTCAATGAAACGGTCAGATACCTCGTAATTACGTCCGCCAATTGTTACACGCGGCTCGAAGTCGCTTGTGCCTACGCCATTCCAACCATTGAGGAAAGTCTTTTCAAAATTACCTGTCGAAAAACGCGCTAAACGTTTGGCATTCATCACTTTATTGCCCGTTACGCCGCTGATTTGGATTGAAAAATCAAGCCCTTTGTAGTCTGCACCGATATTGAATGTATAGGTTAAAGTCGGAATAGGACTGCCCAAATAGGTGCGGTCTTTGTCGGTAATCACACCATCACCATTCAAATCGGCATAGCGCAAATCACCTGCGAAAACATCTTTGCCTGGCGTTTCGCCAGTCCGTTTAGGGTATTTCGCCAAATCCTCTGCGTTTTGATAAATGCCTGCCACTTTGTAGCCATAGAAAGCACCAATCGGCAAACTGTCAACGGTGCGTGTGCCTAATTTGCCACCTTCGCCAACGCCACCGCTAAAAATCTCGTTTTTACCTTCGCCCAAATCAATCACTTCATTGTGAACAGTGGAGACAATGACGTTAAAATTGTACCCAAAACCGCTTTTTAAACGGTCGCGCCAGCCCAAATTGATGTCAAAACCTCGATTGAAAACAGAAGCAGAATTGACTACAGGCGGTTGCGATGCACCAATAAAGCCAGGAATGGGCAAGGCGGATAAAATATCGTAAGTCGTCCGTTTGTACCAATCTATCTCTGTTGTCAAGCGATTATTCAAGAAACCGGCTTCAAAACCAATATCAAATTGCTTTGTTTCTTCCCAATGCAGGTTCGGATTTGCCAAACGAGTTATTGTTGCGCCGGGGAAAAATTTTTCGCTTGCGCCAAAAATAGCATCGAGTTTGTCGGTTACGGGTGGACTTTTTGAGTTTTGGTCAATTTTTTCGTTGCCAATAATGCCCCAACTGCCGCGCAACTTAAGCGCACTCAACCAATCCACATTTTTCAAAAAATCCTCTTCTTTCAAACGCCAACCTAAGCCGATAGAAGGAAAATAACCTGTTCGTTTGTTTTTACCAAATTTTGAGGATTTATCTGCCCGAAATGAAGCCGTCAATAGGTATTTGTCTGCAAAAGAGTAGTTTGTACGGAACAATGTCGAAAACATCCGCCAACCATTGCTGCTTTCTGTTATTGTAAAACCCGCTGTTCCTGCTCGTAAATAGAGTAAATCTTCAATGTTGCCAGCAATATTGTTCACATCGCCAGGCAAATTGGTTGCTGAACCGCCCAAAAACCAGTCATCATTGATTTGTGCGGTCACACCAGCCAATAGATTGATGTGGTGTTTGCCAAAAGTATTGTCATAAGTTGCCGTGTTTTCCCACAACTTATTGATGCCTTTACTGCGGGACGCACTGAGGGAGTTGATGTCATTTTTTTGAATGTCGGTCACTCTGAAAACAGGGACAAACCGCTTCGCTTCGTTGTTCGACAAGTCTAGACCAAAATTTGAACGATAGGTGAAACCTTTGAACAGATTGATATCAATATAAGCATTACCGACCGTTCGGAAGCCGCTGCCGTTGTTGTAACGCTCATAATACCGTTGCGCTACGGGATTGCCAACCGATCCATCGGAGGTTGTATTGCCAAATTTACCTGCGGAATCTATCGGTGCAACAGTCGGCGGTGCGTAGTAAGCATTGTAAATCGTACCCGGTGCATAGTTGCTTTTTGTATTGATAAGCGACAAATTATGCCCAATTTTGATAAATTTGTTTAATTTATACTCATTATTTATGCGCAGCGATAGCCTTTCGTAGTCGCCATTTTGCAAAATACCTTCTTGTTTGAAATAGTCGCCACTGATACTGTAAGTCATCATATCGTTGCCGCAACGAGCTGAAAGATTGACGTTTTGCATGGGTGCGGTTCTGAAAATTTCGTTTTGCCAGTCCGTTCCTTCGCCGAATGCTGATGGGTTAGGGTAGGGGATTGTCGCCGAACCTACGTTTTTGGCGGCTTGATTTCTAAGCGTTGCGTATTCAGTCGCGTTCGCCAAAGGAATCCTTTTGACCAAATCTTGCGAGCCATAATAGGAGGCTAAACTGATAACAGGTTTGCCCGATTTCCCTTTTTTGGTCGTGACAATGATAACACCATTTGCGCCCCGCGAGCCATAAATAGCGGTTGCCGAAGCGTCTTTCAAGACTTCAACAGACTCGACATCGTTGGGATTGACAAAGGAAATATCGTCGCTCAACAAGCCGTCAATGACGTAAAAAGGGTTAGAATTGTTCAAAGTGCCCGTCCCACGAACGCGTATGACCGCCTCTGCGCCAGGCGAACCTGATGAAGGCGTGACCAAAACACCCGCAATTTTGCCCTGCAAAGCCTGCGCTACTGAGGGGGTCGCTATAGATGTAAGATCCTTGCCTTTGACCGAACCAACAGCACCCGTTACATCGCTTTTCTTTTGCGTACCATAACCGACGACGACGAGTTCTTTCAAAACTGAAGTCTCTTCTTCAAGGATAATATTGATGTTTTTTTGACTGCTAACAGCTACGTCTTGAGAGATATAACCGACAAAAGAAATGGTCAAAGTTGCATTTGGCGGCACTTTATCGAGGGTAAAATTGCCATCAATATTGGTCAAAGTGCCGTTTGTTGTGCCCTTCACAACAACGCTCGCACCGATGAGCGTTTCACTGGTTTTGGCATCAGACACTTTACCTTGCACCGTCATCGTTTGCCCAAAAGCGGCAAAACTGCATAAAAAAAAGAGTTGAGCGAGTATTATTTTTTTCATAATTCAGTGAAGTTTAGTTTGAGAAATAAAAATACTGAGGGGTAGTGTTTTTAGATAAAAAGGCTTAGTTTTGTTAAAAATTGATTGAAATGAATGCTTATAAAGTAAAATCCACAGTAAAGAACAGGCAAATTATCATTGATTTGCCTAACAATTTTGACGATTCAGATGTCGAGGTAATTGTTTTGCAAATTTCGGATATTACTAAGACTGATAATTCGCCAAACGATATGTCAAAGTATATTGGCATTTTCAAAAATAAACTGACCAATGAAGATATTGACAATCAACTTGCCGAAGAAACAGAAGCACCATCTTATATAAAGTCGAATCCAAATGATGCGATTAAGACGGATATTCAAGAAACGGCTTCCGTTGATGAATCAGGTTTCGTACCACCCCGTCAAAAAATTGATTTAAGAACACTTATAGGTGCATATAAAAATAAAATGACCATCGAAGAAATTGATTCCTTAACTAAAAGTTGGCGCGACGAATGGGGCAGAGATTTCTCTTAGACAGTAATACCGTTATTTACCTTTGTAATGGCGGTTTACCTGAAAACGCTATTGAATTTTTACGAAATGAGGTGCATAAAGGCATATTTCTATCGGTTATTTCTGAAATTGAAACATTGGGTTGGACTGCCCCAACTGCCTTTGAAGCCTATATTACTCAATCCTTTGTTAACGGTTGTACGGTCATCGAATTAACTCGTCCTATTGTTTTAAAAACGATTGAGATGCGCAAAATGCGTAAAATCAAACTCCCCGATGCTATCATTGCGGCGACGGCACTTGTCCACGATTTCACTTTAATTTCAAGGAACGATACTGATTTTAAGCAGATTACAAGTTTAAAATACTTAAATCCTTTCACGGACTTCTAAATACGGAGGGGGTCATTTCTCCCGCTTATTCAAGAACTTCTGCACTTCTTTCGTCCAAATCGCATAACCATCAACGTTCATATGCAGCATATCAGATTTAAATAATTTCGCATCGGGCTTACCTTCTTTGTCGAACATCCTCGTGAATGTATCAATGAAATACAAGCCTTTTTCTGTTTGTACCCATTGCCAAAGCCGCTTATTAAATTCTTTTTGTTTGTCAAAATGCGTAATCCTTGACGGACTGGGTTTTATGGCAAAAAAGACGATGCGGGTTTTGGGTAGCTGCTTTTTTACCTTTTTCACAAAAGTTTGGTACGCCATGAAAGTTGAGTCAACCGACTTTCCTGCATTGATGTCGTTGTCACCTTCATAAAAAAAGATGTATTTGGGCTGATGTGGCACAACCACGCGGTCAAAAAACAAATTGGCATCGCTCGTTTGAGAACCGCCAAAACCGCGGTTGACGACCTTGAGATTTTTATTCGCAAAATCGGCTTCATAGCTGTTCCAGAGACGAAGGGTGGAACTGCCGTACAGTAATATTTGCCATGGAATTGGCTTGTTTATGGAATCTTTGGCTTCAAAAGCCTTGATTTCACTCTCAAATGGGTTTGTTTGCGCTGTTGTTTTTCCTAAAATGAGGAAACAAAAAAGGGCGAAAATGTACGTTTGTTTCATATTAGACATCATTACTGGATTTTACAGATTTACAGGGTTTGTTTACTTTTTTGTAACTATTTACCACTTAGCACCTATGTGGTAAATAGTTACACTTTTTTTTAAAAATACTGAGGGGTCATTTCAATGTGACCCGCACCGTTTTAACATCTTCAGACGAGCCGCCAACTATGATGTCAAAGTCCCCTGCTTCTGCTTTTTTCTCTAAATTGGGGTGATAAAATGCAACATCATCAGCCGTTAAGGTGAAAGTGATGACTTGCGATTCCCCTTTTTTCAAAAATACCTTTTTAAAGCCTTTTAGTTCTTTCAACGGTCTTGTCAAACTGCCGACCAAATCGCGGACATAAAGTTGCGCGACTTCTTCACCGTCACGATTACCAGTATTTTTCAAAGTAACCGAGACATTGATTTTATCCTTAAAACCCCATGTTTTTTTATCAACTTGAAGGTTTTCGTAGGAAAAAGTGGTGTAACTCAAGCCAAAACCGAACGGATACTGAGGGGTGTTCGGCATGTCCATGTATTTTGACGTGTATTTATTATTGGCATCAAAAGGGCGACCTGTGTTTTTTTGACAATAAAATAAGGGAATTTGACCAACCGAACGTGGAAACGTCATTGGCAGTTTGCCCGAAGGATTGTAGTCGCCAAACAAAACATCTGCAATGGCATGACCGCCTTCTGTGCCAGAAAACCATGTTTCTAAAATAGCAGGTGCGGCATCAGCAACTTCTGGAAAAGTCAAGGGACGACCATTAATCAGTACCACAACGACCGGTTTCCCTGTTTTGATAAGTGCCAAAACCAACTCTTTTTGAACGCCTGGCAAACTAATATCAGCACGAGAAGCGGCTTCGCCTGTCATCCAACCGCGCTCACCGACCGAAACAACCACCACTTCAGCTTGATTGGCGATGTTGAGCGCTTCTGCAAAACCATCTGTGCTCATCATAGGTTGATTCATTGATGGAAACTTATTTTCTAAATCACAGCCTTTGGCGTGTAAAATATTGGCAGAAGGTAAGGCGGCTTTGATGCCTTCCAAAAGGCTGACACAAGCATTACCATCGCCCGCGCCCGACCATGACCCCATGAGGTCAATTTTGGAATCGGCAAGTGGACCGATAACGGCAATTGTTTTGATATTTTTACTGAGGGGTAGGGTAGAAGCATTGTTTTTTAACAAAACCATACTTTTACGGGCAGCATCACGGGCAGCATTGCGATTTTCTTTTGAAAAAACGACTTGTTTTTCACGTTCGGTATTGCTGAATTTATAAGGGTCGTCAAACAAACCGAGTTGGAATTTGACCCTTAAAATGCGTTTGACGGCATCATTTACTGTTTGAATATTTACCTTTCCTTCGGCAATGGATTTTTGTAAATGCGAATAAAACACCGCGCCTTGCATGTCCATATCCACGCCAGAGTTGATGGATTTTTCGCCCGCGTCTTTGTCATCTTTGACGTTGCCATGATTGACCATTTCGTTAATCGAGGTATAATCAGTGACGATAAACCCTTTAAAATCCCATTTTTTTCTTAGAATATCGGTCAATAGTTGCCGATTGGCGGATGACGGCACGCCATTAATTTCGTTGAAAGAAGTCATAAAGGTTAATGCTCCTGCATCTAAACTGGCTTTAAATGGCGGTAAATAGGTTTCCCAGAGGGAAATATCGGACATATCAACGGTGTTGTAATCACGCCCCGCTTGTGCTGCGCCATAAGCGGCAAAGTGTTTTGCACAAGCGGCAATGCTTGAAATTGAGCCTATTTTGCCTTGAAAACCACGCGTTCGCGCCGCACCAATCATCGAACCGAGATACACATCCTCGCCTGCCCCCTCAGTACAACGCCCCCAACGCGGGTCGCGTGCGATGTCGAGCATGGGCGCATACGTCCAATGCAAACCGGCGGCGGCAGCTTCTGCGGCAGCGATTCGGGCAGAGTTTTCAATCACGGTCATATCCCAACTGGCGGATTCGCCGAGCGGTATCGGAAAAATGGTTTTGTAGCCGTGGATGACATCGTAACCGAACAGCAAAGGAATTTTCATACGCGTTTCTTTCATCGCTATTTCCTGCAATTTTCGGTTGTAATCGGCGGTATGGGCATTGAAAATATTGCCACATTTGCCTGAACGAATATCATCGGCATAACCTTTGCGAATCGTCGGACCTGTTACATCCCAATCGGAAGTAAAGAGTGTGAGTTGCCCGATTTTTTCTTCAAGATTCATTTTGTTTAAAACGGAATCCACTTTTCGGTCAATGGGGTCTTTAGACTGAGGGGTCGGTTTTTTAGCTTTTGGGGTTTGTCCCAAAAGAGAAAAGGTACTCGCAATGAGTAGAATTAGTATGTTTAAATCTCTGATTTTCATATTTTTATCTTGTTTAGTTTAATTTTTTACTTCTTAACATTATCCAACCATCCCTCTTTAAATCCTGCTTTTTTCAAACCGGCGACGACGTAGGGGTTCTTTTTCATTAAATTCCAAACGAGGTTAGAACGATGATTTTCAATCTGAATGACTATCGGTCCTTGGTCAATACCGAGGTAATCGCGGTCAATCCATCCCCCCTCAGTAATTTGAGGATTTGAATTATTATTTGAATAAAAAGTATAAGTCGGATTGTAAGCGTCTTTGAAACCGTATTCAGTCACCAAAGGCGTGTTGTAATATTTGTTCCACATATTTTCAAGGGCAGGAATACAGATTTCGGGCGCAAAAGGAATAGAGCCACCGACAGCCGTTGGTGCAATCGTACCATCGTCAACAACCCGAATAGAGGCAGCACCACGTGCACCATATTGGAAAAATTTACGCTTTGTACCATTAATATTGACAGTCGTGTCTCGAGGTCCATCGCAAGCGGTCAAGCCCCATTCGTTCGCACTGTAATTTTTATAATTGTTTGGATTTTCAAGGGCATAATTGCGTTGGGCGATGGTGGCACGGCGAGAATTTTCAAAATAATCAATGCCTTTTTTAGTCATATAGTCGTCTTTAATACCTCTAAAATCAATGTACATTTGGCTGTATTGATGCCCAAAAAGTGGCTCAAAATTCACGTGTGCTTGTCCTTGATAGGTTGCCCATTTGTAAGGCGCACACCACCGTTCCCAACACTCGGCGGGAATCGGATGCGTCGGAGAACCCATAGCCATGACGAGTAAAACTATCGCTTCGTTGTAGCCAATCCATTCTGCATTCAGAAAACCACGCTCGGGGTGATAGCCCATCGAGAGGTTATTTTTGTCATTTAAGAAAAAAGTCCATTCAACACGTTTGTACAATTTTTCAGTTAATTCATGGATTTCACGCTCAATAGGGTCGTTTTCTTTATCAAAATAGGACATAACAGACAATACACCTGCCATCAACAAGCCTGTATCAATGGAGGATAGTTCTACGTCCTTGAAACGTAACGATTTTTCTTGGTCGAGAAAATGGTAGTAAAAACCTTTGTAACCACTTACTCCCGCCTTCGCATCGCCCTGTGGCATTGCCCACAAAACCCGCAATGTTTTGACAACACGGTCAGCCGCTTGCGCACGCGTGACATAGCCACGTTCCGCACCGATACAATACACCGTTAGCCCAAAACCGGTCGCCGCAATGCTTGAAAAATCGCGTTTGGGATGGCGGTCGGGTACTTGATAGTTTTTATCAATCAAATCCCAAAACCAGCGGAAGGTGCGGCGTTCTACTTCATCGAGGGAAAATCTTGGATTGTCTTTTGGTTGTATTTGAACGGTCGTTCCGTTTGGTTTTTGGTCGCAACCCAAAAGCGTTATAAGGCAAAAAAAGGTGGTGAGTAGCTGTTTTAGTATCATAATGAGACTATTTTTAATAGTAGACGGATTTGATTGATGGGACGGATTTACGCTGATTTTTTTTGAAAAAAATTCGTTAGAATTCAAACGTTTATAGCTGTTTCACCGTGCGAATCCTCTGGATTCGGGGTATTTTCTTCGTATTGTTCCTACAAAAGTGTGAATTCTAACGAATTCTGAATTTATGTGATACTTAAAAAAAATCAGTGTAAATCCGTCGTATCAATCAAATCCGTGTGCTATCTGAAAAAGTTATTTCAAATGAAAAATACTGAGGGGGTCGCCGAGCTACCCAAAAGGCAGCCCGACTGAACCCTCACAGAAGTATGAAAAACAATTACTACTCTTTCACAAATTTATTATTGGCAACCAAACCTTTGTCATTATAAGCTGAAATCAAATACATACCTCTATCTAAACTATTGATAGACAATGTATAAGTACCAGAATTGACCATAACAACTTTAACTTTTTGACCCAACATATTGGTAATTTCGAGACGGCGTACCCCCTCAGTATTGTCAATATATAATTGGTCAAAAGCAGGATTTGGATAGACTTTGAGCGATTCCACCTTAGTTGCTTCAAAAATGCCTGTTGTACCGCAAGTACCTTCACCGATAATGATGTCATCAATATAGCTTGTTGGGATAGTTGGTGCAACGACTAAACCAAGGTCAATGAACATTGTTAAGCGATTATAACCTTCTTTACCAGTGATAACAGGTGTGCCTCTGCCTGTAAAATTGAATGTGATTTCCTCCCATTCATTCACTTTTGTATTTGCGACGGGTAGTTCGATGACAGGATTTGCGCCTTCCAGTTTTGCAGCCACATTGCCAATATGGTCCATTAATACTTTTGCTTTTATTGTAATAGAATTAGTTGTCCATTTCATTGGTGCGGGCAAGTCGAAATAACCACCTGCATATACAGCACCGCCAGGTAAACGCTTGAATTCTAAGACATTAGCACTTGTATTAATGGTTGCTTTTTTCGGATTTGTTATGACGCGTGCAAATTTGCCTTCAAGTGTATCATTTGCGAAATATTTGAAAGGAATCGTTCTGTCTGCGCTTTCAAAGTCTAAAGCACAGCCTGTAATCGGCTCTGATTTCCATTGAATATCGTCAATCAAATAGATGTCATTGCCTGAATTAGCTACACCACCGTTGAAGAATAGCGCTATATTTTTGTAGTTATTGGCTTTTACACTACTGAAATCAATATTGAAAGTGACCCAAGCATTAGCGGTTCTCACTGTATCCCAAATTTCTTTTCCTGCTGATGTTCCACCTTCCAATTTGAATAACATGGGCGTATTGGCGCGCGGCGCAAAGACTTTCATGCTCAATTGGTTGTATTTCGACAAATCAATAGCCGTTGTTTTTGTCAAAACTAAAGCAGAATATTCATCAGCAGGGTCAGCATAACGACCCACTTTATCACTTGGATTCAATGTCCCTTGTTGTGGATTGCTAACAACAGTCAAGCGGTCACTGCCTGCCCCATAAGTGGTGTTGCGTTGACATTCGTAGTCATCTAAAATCCTTGGATTCGGTACAACCGTTAAACAAGCATTGAGCGTTAATTTACTCAATTTAAGATTATCGAAGTGGTAAATTGCACCACTTGCCGCCGTTCCAGAGTTGAACAAAATATTGATAGAACCAATATCTGTTAAGCCAACGGCTGCCGATAAATCAAATCCTAAATTCGTCCAAGTTCCTGCCGAGTCAATTGTTGCTTCCGCTTCTTTACTCCCCTGCAATGCGCTAACCAATTGAATTTTAACCTTTTGTCCAACCGAACCAGCTGGTGCAAGGACTTGCAAATTCACTTGAGGCGAAGCAGCGTCAACTTTAAAACCCGTTGGTAATGCACCAGTCAGTACCGAAATAGCCGTTGTGCCGCGTGTAAACCTACCGACATTTGGGCTGTTGTTAGTGGCATTCACAGTTGGATTTGCAACAGCTGCATACGTGCCGGTTGTACTCGTCCAGACCATTTTAGGTGTGGTTTCAAAGTCCTCGAGGGCGGGTCTTTCCGTCCACCTCAAATCGTCAATGTAATACACATCAGCCGTTGTCGAGGCGACACCCGCATTGAAAAACAAAACCAATTTTTTGAAAGGATTGAAGGCTTGTGCGCTGAAATCTGCCCCGACTTCAATCCACTTATTGAGGTCAGCAGCCGTTAATACGACGGGTACTTCGACGGCAGGTGCGCCATCTTCGAGTTTTATGAGCAAAGTGCCTGCTTTGGTAGCCCACACTTTCATCCTGAAATAATTGTAGGTTTTCAAATCAAACCCATTGAGGTTGGTATGAAGTATATTGTTATATTCAGTGCCAGGACCTTGTGGGTCAACATAACGACCTACTTTTGCAGAGGTATTGATGCCCGTTGCACTCGGATTGTTCACAACTGACAATGAGTCCCAACCATTTACATAATTGGCATTGCGTTGGCACTCAAAATCGTCAATAATTTGAGCGTTTACAGCGACACCAGAGCAAGCGTCGGCAGGTAGTTGTTGGATATTGTCAAACCAAAAAGTATCCAATTTGGAGTTGCCTACACCTGCGTCGAAGAATAAAATCAAGCGATTGAGCGAGTCAACAGCACGTGCGCTGTAAAAATCGAGGTTGTATTCCTGCCAAGCATTGGTCACAACGATTTGTTTCGCTACCTCTTTGTTGCCTTTTGGACCCTCTAACTTGAAAATCAAAGTACCCGCTTTTTTAGAATACACATTGATTTTAAAACGATTATTGGTTGTTAGGTTAATCGGCGTTGTAAATTTTGCCCAAAAAAGACTGTATGCCGACGAGTCTTTTTTAATGTAACGACCTACTTTTGAAGAACTATTGACCACATCGGGTTTCGGGTTATTCACCACGCCACTCCAAGTACCGTCCAATGCCTCCCAGTTGAGAGAAGCGGTGCCGCTTTCAAAATTTTCGTTAATTTGGGCTTTCATAAAGCCGACTGCCATCAGCAGTAAAAAGAGAGAGAGTAATGTTTTTTTCATAACAAATAAAACGTTTGGTTATTAAATACTGGTTTTGGTAGAACGGAACTTGTTCCGTTACGAGTTATAGTGAAAACGGAATAAGTTCCGTGCTACTTTGCAATCAACAATTTCTCTTTTTTCAAAAAATTAGACCCCCTCAGTATAAGGGTATAAAAACCATTGGGTAAGTCCGAAATGCGTACATTTTTTTGGTTTTTGCCTTCTGTAAAAAATTGATTATCAAATACTTGAATGATTTTTTTGCCCAAAGCGTCATTGACGGAAAGTGACAATTTTTCTCCTTTCTTCAAGTCAAATTCAAGGCGTACATCTCCAGAAGTTGGATTTGGAAAAACCTTAAAATCATCCCCCTCAGTATCCACAACATTTTTCACATCCGTCGCATCAGGCACAAAACCAATGGCATCTAAAGCAGGTTGAATTTCTGGATTTGACATAAAAAGCCGCCACAAAAGCCCCGTCCGATGGTTTTCAATCATGCCTATTATGGGTCCTTGATCAATCGCTAAATAAGAGGTGGCATACCAATTTCGACCGATATTAAAAGCATCATAAAAGCCATATTTCCCCCACAACCGTTCGCCTTGTGTGCGATAAAAATATTTCAAAGCCGCCATACTTTGCGTAGGCGAGTAGGGCATCGAACTTAAAGCCGCCGTTGGCGAAATAGTTCCATTGTCCGTAGATTCAAAAGGTGCGTGTGCCGCATAACCATTCGGGTCGTCACTTGCCGTCAAGCCCCAATTATCGGTTGAATAGCCTGTTTTATTTGTTGGATTATTCTTGCAATACTCCCAATTTATGAGGGTTTGGGCAACGTTATGATGCCAATAATTGGCATAAGCATCTTTTTTGCGGCGTGGATCAAATCCTAAATAGGAGTAATGTGCAAAAAACAGCGGCCCACCCGCCAAAGGACCCACTTGCAGCGTATGCCCATAATAAGTTTGCCCATTTCGATAATTGCCGCTGCTTGCCCAACCTTGATGATACAGACTCGCTGGAACACCATACGTAGGCGAAGCAATCGCCAAAATGTAGGTAATGAGTGCTTCGTAATAGCCGCGTAATTGAAAATTGATACGCCATGCATAGTTAGGCGAGTAGTGCCAATATAGCACATTTTCATTATTTTTTCTATAAAATTGCCAATTTACGCCTTGCCAAAGCTCTGTAATCGTTTGCCGAATCGCCGTTTCTTCAGTAGTCGAACGGTTAAAATATTGACGTGCCGTCAATAAGCCTTGCATCAAAAACGAGGTTTCGACCAAATCACCGCCATTATCATATTGACTAAAGGGATGCACTTTACCCGTTTGACCATTCATCCAATGTGGAAAAACACCTGCAAAACGGTCTGCTATTTGCAAAAAAGACAACAGTTTAAGCATATAATCCACCCCCTCAGTACGCGACACCCAACCCCGTTCAACGGCAACAATCCAAGCCATCACGCCAAAACCAGTACCGCCCGTCGTCACGATGTCGCCCGACGTATTGCGTTCTCTTGCCATGCCCGCCACAGGATGTTGAAACTCACGGAAATATCGGAAGGAATAACGCTGCACCATTTCCATCAAACTATCGTCGGGCATCACATGCACATGACCCAATGCCGCAGCTGAAAAATTGGAGATTGCACCCGCCGCTACAATCGTTTTCACCTTATATGTAAGAGATAAATTTGTACCCAACGACCGCACAAAATCAACCAACATCGTATCGTTTACTGTTTTGAGTGAATCGAATGTCGTACCACCATTTGTGGACCGCCAAATCTGATAATTGATGGCGTTGGCAACAGGTTTCCACGTCAATTCCACATGACTGTCATAGCCCACTGCCACGACAGTCGTAGGTGCAGTCGGTGTTTGACCCCTCATTAAAAAAGGCATAGTCAAACAAAAAATGAACTTAAATAGGGAAAAAAC
The DNA here is from genome assembly GCA_043744475.1 of Saprospiraceae bacterium. Taxonomy (GTDB): domain Bacteria; phylum Bacteroidota; class Bacteroidia; order Chitinophagales; family Saprospiraceae; genus JAAFJT01. The sequence continues at coordinate 36,891 of JAYTUR010000073.1, forward strand.
GTGTGTAAGGCGTATCATCATGTTGTTCGGTTTCAATCTATCATATCGTTCCCGTTGTTATTCGATTTTAAAAACTATTATTGGAATAATTATTAAAAAACCGAATTTTATAAACCAAAGATACGTAATGGCCAAACCAAATGCTAATTTTTAACCTCACTACAACTACACCAATGACTTTTTTACTACACTATTCTATATTTTAGAGCTAAATGGTGCATTTGTAAAGCATTGATTATCAATTTTTTAGAAATTACAATCTTTTTGAGCATAAAAAAGCCACCTCACAGTGGCTGAAATAGGGATGTATGGGCGATGTTTTATTCTGTATCTGTATTTTCTCCATCTGGCAACTCTTTTGCCGTTTTGCCCTCATTCAACAACCCTAAATAATTGACTTCTGAAACGACTTTTTGTCCCAATCTTTTCTCCGCATTGCGCCGTGCCTCACCTGCGATATTGCCGCCTTCTATTGCTGCATTTCGATTACCATTAAAGCCTTGAGCGTCGTCTCGAACTGTAACAGTGCGGGTAATCTCTTCGCTCAATGCAGTAAAAACGAGTTCAAGCGGTGTCATGTGGTCACGTAAGTTTTGGCGTTCCAAACCTTTGAGATTGGCGTGTTCGGAAGGCGAAATGCCAAAAGTGGCTTTAGCGATTTCGGCGGTCAAAATCGCGTATTCTTTGTTTTCGGTGACACCGCGCGATTTCCATTCATCGGTCAAAGCCTTGCGGGTTTCGATGCTTTGCATACGGCGTTGAATCCACTCTTCAGGATAACCTTTGGCGCGGTAAATTTCGGCTTGACGGTCGGTCAGAAGCTCTGGATTTTCGATTTCTTCAATATGTTGTTGCCCAATTTGTGCCAACCATTGCTTGAAAGGTTCGGCTTTTGGGGAAGAAACGGACATGATGAGGCGTAAAA